>JACRNK010000162.1 GCA_016234985.1 Deltaproteobacteria bacterium | reverse complement strand
GCTCTGAATCCGCAAATATCTTAACCGTTGTTGCAGCCAGCGACTTTGCTTGTTTCAGCGCAGTAATAAGGGCCTGGTATTCTGCTACATTGTTTGTGGTTTTGCCAAGATATTTCCCTGTTTCTTTCAAAACCCGTCCATCCCTTGTTGTAATCAAAACCCCGATTCCGGCATCGCCAGGGTTTCCCCTTGACGCCCCATCTACATAGATAGTCAACGTCTCTTCAGGCTTAAACATATCGGCAAGCTTGAGAAGAAAAGAGCATATATCCTTGTCAGATGCTTCCGGGAAGTTCTCTCTTGTTTTCGCAAGGTCAAGTGTTTCTGCCAAGCTCTTCAGGAATTTATATTTAAGATGGTCTTTCAAGATGCAGGCAATAGCCGGATATGCTGTTAAGCAGGCTGTTCCTTTTCCTGTTTAGCCGGCTCAGACGCCGGACTCCAATACAGGATGCGATGGCAGTGCGGGCAAAAGATGAGGTCTGAAGAGCCTTTTTGAAGCTGTATATACGCCTGCGGGGGAATATTCATATGGCAGCCGCGGCATGCGCCTGCGCTTGCCAAAATTATTGCTATACCCTGCCTCTTTTCTCTTATTGTTTCATATTTTTTTAAAAGAGCAGGGGAGATATCTTTAGCAATTGCCGCCTTTTCTTTTGTTTTTTCTTTTATTGTTTTTTCCCACTCTTCCTTGTTTGTTTCAATAATTAGTTTTTTTGCTTCAAGCCCTTCCTTTTTATTTTTCAGCTTCTCCTCTTGCTCTTTTATAAGGCTTTTCTTTTCATCTATCTTTGCATTCAGCTTGCCAATCTCGCCTTCTTTTGCCAGCTTTTCCTTTTTTGCTCCATTCATCTCTTTTGTGGCAGCTTTGAATTCCTTGTCGTTCTTTATATTTTTAAGCCTATCCTCATTTTTCTTTATCCTGTCTGCATATTCCGCCAATGCACTCTCTGTTGTTTGCCTCGCATTTTCCAATTCATCAAGCTCTGCCCTTATTGTTTCCAATTTTCCTTCATATTCCTTAAACCCTGCAGAAAGGCTCTCCGCATCTGCATTTGTCTCCCTGGCCTCCTGCTCTATCAAAGCTATTTGGACATCAACATCCTGAATTTTTTTGAGCAATAATAGCTGGTTTTTCAAAAAATCCCTCAAATAAATATTTGTCTTGTTTGGTGGGCCCACCTGGACTCGAACCAGGGACCAACCGGTTATGAGCCGGTGGCTCTTCCAACTGAGCTATGGGCCCTTTAATTCAAAAGATTATACTAAAAAAATGCTGTGGCTTTGTCAAGGTTTGTTTTGCTTGTTAAGCCATTGCTTTTTGCTTGACAACAGGAACGAAAAAATATATACATACGGATAGGCAGATATATTCCATGAGAGAAATTACAAAAATTTACAAGGCGCTCTCTGATGAAACACGGCTCAGGATACTCAATCTGTTGCACGATGAAGCTCTTTGCGTTTGTAATATCATGAGTGTCTTGGAGATGGGGCAGTCAAAGGTGTCAAGGCATCTTACCTATCTTAAACATGCGGGGCTTATAGAAGACAGGAGAAAAGGGAAATGGGTTTACTATTCTTTGTCAAAAAACAATTCTTACCTTCCGCTGTTAAAATGCCTGAAGGAGTTAAGAAAGGATGTAAAGGAATTACGGTCTGACGCTAAAAGACTTGCTAAAAGCAAAGTGGCGAGCGAATGCTGACAACAAATATGCCGACGTTTGACAAGCTTGACACAACAAAAAAACAGGCTATGCTTAACTTGGTTTATTGGTATAAACAAAGGGAGGGTTATGTTAAAAGAAATTGCAGGAGACACAGATTTATTGCTGGCAGCCCAAAGCAGAAGCAATGTTTACCGCCTCTTTTCCATGTTTTACATAAATGAGGTCGCATCGGAGTTTTTAAGAACCCTTAAATCAAAAGATGTTATGAATTCGCTAAACGAGCTTGGTGTTGATTTCAGCAAGATATTATTTGACACACCGGAAGATGAGCTATTGGATGCGCTTGCCGTAGAATATGCAGCCCTGTTTATTGTGCCAGGCGGCATCTCGCCCTACGAGTCAGTGCGGCTTAAAGGTCTTCTCTGCCAGGAACCTGAATGGAGGGTCAGGGAATTTTACAAACGGTGCGGTTTGACGGTTAAGGAGGATTGCAAGATATTTTCCGATCATCTGGGTATGGAACTGGAATTTATGGGCTATCTGGCTGATAAGGAGGCTAATGCATGGGGTAATAAAGATGAAAAGACAGCAGCAGAATGGCTTAATCTCCAGAAAGAGTTTTTTGCCAATCATCTCAATAAATGGGTTTTTGGGT
>JACRNK010000105.1 GCA_016234985.1 Deltaproteobacteria bacterium | reverse complement strand
TATTGCCTATTGCCTATAACCTATTGCCTGTTTTTTATTATAAAATCAAACACCTTTTCTTCCAGCATCCCTGCAACCAGCATACCATCCGAACCATGTTCTATAAGCTGTTTTTTAAGCTCGTCAACCCTCTGATGATGCTGCTCGGCCATTTGCTTTATCCGCAAATCTATCTCATCTTCCGAAACAGTTATATTTTCCTGCCTCGCCACGGCGTCCAGGAGCATCTCTTCTTTAACCCGCATCTCCGCCAGCTTGGCATATCGCGCTCTCAATTTCTCAGGAGTTGCCTCCGCGGCTTCCTCCGGCCTTACCCTTCCTTTTTTAATGTTCTCCATTGCCTGCGAAACGAATGACTGCAAATAACCGGCCACAAGCGAAGGCGGCGCGTCAAATTTGTTCCTTTCAATCAAAACCTCAAGTATCTCTTTCTTAAGCCTTTCTTTTTCTGCGGCCTCTTTCTCATGCGTTATGGCCTCTTTGATTTTATCCTTTAACTGGGCAATATTGTCAAGCTTTAAATCCTTTGCAAACTCATCATCCAATGCAGGCGCCACCCTCTCCTTCACTGCCTTTACCTTTATCTTAAAAAGAGCCTCCTTGCCTGCAAGCCCTTTATGCTTATAGTCCTCAGGAAATCGGACATTGACCTCTTTTTCGTCGCCTTTACTCACACCCACAAGCGCATTCTCAATATCAGGAACCAGCGAATTCGCGCCTATTACCACAGGATATTCGGATGCCTTTGCATTCTCCACAGGTTTGCCGTCCGAAAACCCCTCAAAATCTATAACAGCCAAATCCTTTTCCTTTGCAGGCCGCTCTACCTCGCTGAAGTGCGCGCCTCTTTCCCTTAACGACTCCATGCTCTTTTCTATATCATCATCACTAACTGTTATAGCTTGTCTTTTAAGCTCCATCCCCATATAGCCTTCTGCGTTTATGAGAGGTCTTATTTCAACGGTTGCAGTATATGAAAAGGCTTGCCCTTGCTTTATGCCTGCCTTAACCTCTATATCAGGCCTTGCAACAGGAGACAGGCTTTTTTCCTTGATAGCCTTTGGATAGGAGCTTTCAATAACTTTAGAAACAACCTCCCCAAGCACGTGATCTTTATAGCGGCTTTCCAATACCGCCTTCGGTATTTTGCCTTTCCTGAAACCGTCTATCCTGACCTCTGTCGCAAACTGTTTGTAAACAGCATCCATCTCCCTGTCAATATCCTCAGACGGAACTTCTATAATGAGCCTCTTTTTTACAGGACTCAAATCTTCGATTGATACCTTCATTGAATTATCTCTCCTTATAGTTATTAAATAGAAATATCTAAACAAACAATTAAAAAGTAAAATTACTTTTGGCCTTGATTTTTTCGTGCAGTAATAATTGACTGGCCAATAATTTTACTTAACTCTTCAGCCTCTTTAAGAATATCGCTTAACTTGTTTGCAGGAATTATTTCTGCCTGCTGAATAACCTTTAACCAATAAATAGATTCCCGCAGCTCTTTCAATACCACCTTAAGTTTATGGATAAAATCCGAAGCGCTTTCAGCTCCCCGCGCTTCTTCATAATTAGCACCCGGAGAAGTCGCAGACCTGAGAAGTTGATTAGATATATGTTTACTGACAGTATTGTTAGACAACGATCGCACCATCCGAATAATTCTCACTGAAAATTGAACCAATCTATCAGAAATATTTGAGCCTTTAATCATTTTAATTTTTAATTGTTTAGGAAATCATAAAACGAATTTCTATTATAAACATAAATTTTACATGCTAAATAATAAATTCTAAATAATAAATTACAAATTAAAATTTACTTTTAAATTGTTTGTTTGTAATTTTAAATTTAATATTGTCATCTTTTTGGTGCGAGAGGGGGGAATCGAACCCCCATGGTTGCCCACCAGATCCTAAGTCTGGCGCGTCTGCCAGTTCCGCCACCCTCGCAAAAAATATATCGGAATTATTATAGATAATTTCCTTACTCGTTGCAATGGGAAATTGTGATGTTAAAACAAAAAAAGGGCGGGGTTTTATACCCGCCCTTTTTTTGCAATCATTGGTGGGCAATGCCCACCCTGCTGCCTACAACACCCCTCTTGGAGGCAGGAGTTTTTCTATAAGTCCTTTTATGAAGGCAAGTTCGTCTTTTTGGGTTTCAAGGGTTGTCTCCGTTCGGGTTTGTCTTTTATGCATCTGCCACTGCATACGAAGAACAAAACCAAGGATAATAATGGAGATGGTGATATAAATGCCAAACATCCATTGGAGGTCATCTATCCTCTTGTTTAAACTAATTTCCAAACTATCTATCCTCTTATTTAAACTATTCTCTAAATTATCTATCCGTTTGTTTAATGCATTCTGGCCCTCTTCCAATTTCTTGATATCTCCTCTAATATCTGCCAATCCCTCAATAATCTCCCTATCAGATATACGAGGGGCGACTTCTACTGCAAAGGCAGAGGTGTTGAGGATAAAGAGAAATAAGAAAGGAATAAGGGTATAACCGGTTCTTTTCATGGAATAAAGTCTAACCCATGGATATAGATTTGTCAATGCCCACCTTTGATGCACCCTTGCTGCAAAAGGTCAGTGGCGTTTTGGATGGTGTTTTTCTGTGTAGCGAACAAAGAGGTAAAAAGCTATTACAGCAATTGAAAGACCCAAGAAAGTATATCCAAGAATATCCATATTACTCCTTCTTTCTTTTTTAAGGATGTTTTAATGATGTATGCCTTTTGTGGTGGGCATCCTTATAGGCAAAGTATATCCATACACCTATGAGAATTAGTGTCGGGATGCCAAAAAGAATTATTGCCTCTAACATAATTTGTCACCTCTTTCCATCTGTTTTATAAGCAACTACAAATACAAAAATAGTAAATCCCAATCCGCCTATCAACACAAAATAATTTTGACTTTCTGATATAAACTGTCCAATAACCAACGCCGCAAATGTCAATTTCCCAATATCGTATAAAGCCTTTGCTAAATTTGCCCGTCTCTCCATCTGACTCAAATATAGCCCAACAAAGATAACGTGTCAAATAAAAAAGGGCGGGGGTTAACCCCGCCCTTTTTTGAATCATTGGTGGGCATTGCCCACCCTACTGTATCTTCTATGTAGGGGAGACCCTTGCGGTCTCCCGTTGGGAGGGGGCAAGCCCCTCCCCTACACACATTAAATCTTAAAAGTCATACTGAATCTTTGCGAAGTACTCGCTGACTGCATCATCTGATGCAAGAGTGTCAGCCGTAGGATGGGCAGAGTCCACACTTGCTGCAAAAGGTCAGTGGTGTTTTGGATGGTGTTTATCGGTGTAACGAACATACAGGTAAAAAGCTATCACACCAAGAGATAGCAGTATAAAAGCTATGCCTAAAGAAGTCATGTCAATCTCCTCCTCTATCTAAAAATATACCGCTCAAAAATGTAAGGACAGCAAAACATAATCCCAGCCAAAAAACCCACTCAGGGATAGATGTTAGAGAAATAAATTTTCCTACAACAACTGCGCCAAAGGCATATTTACTAATATCGAGAAAATACTTACTCGCATTCTCCTTCTGCCTCTTTGTTAATTTCACGATTTAAATTTAGCATTACAACAAGGAATTGTCAATGCAAAATGAACCGCTCACAACAATAAAAAAGGGCGGGGGTTAAACCCCGCCCTTTTAAAACTTCACAATCCCTCTCTTAACCCCCCTGTATCCCCCCTTACATTAAGGGGGGATACAAGTCTGTCCCCCTCTTACTGTAAGAGGGGGAAGGGGGAGTTATAAGGAGGAATTCTTAAAAGTCATACTGAATCTTTGCATAGTATTCGCTGACTGCATCGTCTGATGCAAGGCTGCCTGATGCGTTATTTCCAGCGGTGCTCTTATATGTGCGGATACCTTCGCCCGGCAGGAACCATGCTGCCTGACCAACGATGGCAAGCGCTTTGTAGAGCTTGTAAACAGCAGTCAGGTGAATTTCATAACCGAGCTTGCTTTCCCATGTGTTGGTATTGGTTGCGCTGGTTGTATTCTTCTTCTCTGTCTCTGCAAATGTGATATTGCCGAGGGTGCTTTGGGTGCTGCCTGATGCTGAAGTGCCTATGCCGTTTGAATAGGTTGTATTAAGCGTTGCTCCACCATTTGAGACGTCGCCGCCGTCAAAGAATATGGCCGGTCTTGCGCCGAGCTGGACGCCGTAAGCAGGCGCCACACCGCTGAATGCCTTTGACTTGGTATCCTGTGTGCTCTTGTCACCGCTGCCCATGCCTGCGGCAAAACCCACTGTTGCAGGGCCAACCTTTGCGCTCACATCAGCATCAAGCGCATATGCGCTGTACTTGAGGTCAGTTGCTGTGCCTGTTGCGGCAATACCGCATGAGCCTGGCTGGCAACCCTTTTCATATTTACCGCCCTTATATGCGGCATGAACCTTTAAAGAAATAGGGTCAAGTTTTGCAACCGCGCCGCCGCCAAGCCACCATGGGCTGTTTTGCCCTGTGCTGTTCGTAGATTTAACAGTAGAAGATTGTACGATCGTTGTCCTGTCTCTGTCATACAGGAAATATCCTCCTGCTGTCAATGTGTCTGAAGGTATAACCAGTGCCTGCATTACATAGAGGGTATTATCCTTATCAGATGCGCCTGTTGTTGTGCTTGTTGAAGATGCCTCTGAAAGCTTTACATATCCAAAGGCAAGGTTAACAGGGTCAAGGTTCTTTTGTGTTGCCAATAAAAACCCGTCAACCTGCGCAACAACTATAAGACCGCCGTCCAAAAGCCCCCAGTACTGATTGTCATCCGATGGTTTGAATGACCCGCCGCCATCCGGCGCATCGCCGAATAATGAACGGCCTGCCTTAATCCTGACCGGTCCTGCATTAAATGACAGATATGCCTGACGGACATATATTTCCATGTTGGTGGCGCTTGCTGTGGTTCCCCATATATGGCTTCCATTGCCTCCTGTAAAATTGCCTATCTGCAACTGCACAAAGCCCCGCAGATTGTCAGATGCCTTGCTTTCAACCATGAGACGGAATCTCTGGTCAATCCATGAGTTGTTGTCTGTAGGATTGGCTCCTGCTGTTGTGGTAACAGTAGAACCGGTGCCGCTGTATAGCTTGGTGTCTCCTGAGCTATTGTAGTCTGCTGCGTTGTTCGTGCTGAACAACCTTACCCTGTATGTGCCGTAGAATGTGGTGTCAACTGCCATTGCAGGCAACACCCACGCAGCGGTCACAAGAACTGCGAAAACTGCTATTAGAATCTTCTTCATTTTTACTTCCTCCTTTTTTTATTTATTACTTCATCTTTGAAGTAATGCTGGAAAGTCTTTTAATATTGTAGCTCAAACCTTTAGGTTTGACAGTTCAAGGCTAAAGCCTTGAGTTACGTCATTTTTTCTTCTTTCTCACCTCCCTTGTTACTTTATTTTAAATATAAATCTAAAATAGCAGGGCCGTCTTTAATAATGAAATCTTTTTACCCCATAAACGAATAGGTTGTCAAGTGTTTTTTTTATGCCTGTTTTTTTTATGCCACCCCTGCCTTGAGTAAATCGTGCAGGTGAATGACGCCTACAATCTTATCCGCCTTTCGTCTGCCTTCATATACAAACAATGCAGTTATGGAATAATCCTCCATGAGCTTAAGCGCTGACTCTGCCCATGTCCCCTTTTCTATCTTTTTGGGATTTCTGGTCATTATATCCTGAACCTTTTTATCAAGAATGTTATCGCCTTTCTCCAGAGCCCTTCTTAAATCCCCGTCTGTTACGACTCCCGCAAAGCGGCCCTGCCTGTCCAGCACGGCTGTTATGCCGAGCCTCTTTGCCGTTATCTCCAGCACCGCCTCTTTCATGGAGGCATTTATATCAACAATAGGGATGCTGCTGCCTGTATGCATCAGCTCGCTTACTTTTAAAAGCCTCCTGCCGAGGCTGCCCCCCGGGTGCAGCAATGCGAAGTCCTTTTCCCTGAAGCCCTTTTTTTCAAGGAGCGCCACTGCCAAAGCGTCTCCCATAGCCAGAGTAGCTGTGGTAGATGCCGTGGGCGCAAGACCAAGGGGACATGCCTCTTGTTGGACGGCTATATCCAAAACCACATCCCCTGCCTTTGCAAGTGTGGATTTTTTATTCCCTGTCATTGCAATGAGCTTTACGCCCATCCTCTTTATCAAGGGAAGTATCCTCGCAATCTCCGCTGTCTCGCCGCTGTTGGAGACCGCGATTACCACATCGTCTTTCATCAGCATCCCCAGATCGCCATGCACGCCTTCAGCCGGGTGAAGGAAAAAGGCAGCCGTGCCGGTTGAGGCAAAGGTGGCGGCAATCTTCTGGCAGATAAGGCCGCTCTTGCCCATGCCGGTTATGACGACCTTGCCTGTTGAATTCAAAATCAGGTCAATGGCCTTTGAAAAATTTCCGTCAAGCCTTGCGGCAAGGCTGGATACGGCATCGGCCTCTATT
>JACRNK010000161.1 GCA_016234985.1 Deltaproteobacteria bacterium | reverse complement strand
TTGGAACGGCAATTTCCTTCAGGAAAGATTCCTGATGCGGCAGAAGCCCCTTTTGAGACACTACCTGTCCGCTAAGAACGCCAACCGGCCTATCTTCTTTTATGAGGGGAAGGGAGATATATACCTTTTTTGTCTCATCTGCCTCCGGTTCTTTTTCTGTAAGAATAACCGTTTTGCCTGCATTTGCCGCCCATCCGTCTATGCCCTCGCCTTTGCGGAAGGCAAGAGGCCCGGCTGTCTTTGTATCTGTCAGGGTAGAGGCCTTCAGATGCATCATCTGTGTGTCTTCATTAAACACATATATTGAGCAGACAAAACCGTCTATAAATTGCGAAAGTCCAATGCATATCTCACTCAGCTTTTTCTCCAGAGGCTTGCCGGCCCTGAGTATAACATCCGTCTTTTTCCATGCGTTGAACTTGGCAGTGTCTAATTTCATATCTTCATATTCTTTTGAGCGCAGCATGACCTCGCTTGCAAGTCCGGCAAGCCTTGTCAGGAATGCAAGGTCGTCCTGTGTAAATGCGTGCGTTGATTCTGCGCTGTTCACATTTATAACGCCTATGATACTTTCGTTTACGATTAAAGGGACACACAAGGCGCTTTTAACGCCGCTTCCCCGGACATGCTGAAATTCTTCCTCAGATACCTTGCCTGATATCAATAGGGGCTTGCCGTCCTGCGCAACCTTCCCTGATATGCCTGTTCCAAGCGGCACCTTTATCTTCCTTGCAATCTCTTCTTCCATTCCCTCTGCTATTTCCACCTTGAGGTGTTTGCCGTCTTTGTCTAAAAGCATGAGGGAGCCTTTTTCTGCTTTTGTAGATTCTACGGCAAGCCTTAAGATTAACGAGAGAAGCTCCTTTCTGTCGCTGGTAAGTCTTATTGCGTCAACAACCTCTCTCAGAGATGACAAAAGCGCTGCATGGCCGTCCGCCCCATGCTCTTTGAACTGCAATTTTTCTTCTTTTAAACCCCATATAAGTTTTGAGCTCAAGGGGCTCAGCTTTTCAACATTCCCAAACTCCGGCTGCTGGAGAAAACCCTGGAGGCTTAAATCCTCTGATGCGTTGATGATGATATCCAGATTTTCAATGCCTTTTATATCTTCCAGGTTTGAGGTGAGGCGGATATAGAGAGGTTCGGCAAGGCTGTAGCCAAGCTCATCAAGTTTAAAAAGAAGGGCGTTTTTATTATTGTCTGCAATCATCTCTATCTTAAGGGTTTTGTCCTGCAGAAGGGTAGGCAGTAAATTTAAGCCTTCCCTGTTTGCCCCGATTATTGCTATGTGTTTTACCCTGTCCATGGTTTTACTGTTTTTTAGTGAGTATGCCCAGTTCAATAAGTTTTTTTATCAAGTGGATGGATTCTCTTTCTCCCACGCCAAAGAGCCTTTCTTTATCAAGCCCGCCCTTGTTTGTTTCATCAAGCCTTTTCATGCCCTCAAGAAGCAGGCGCTCAACATTGGCTGATATTGTTTTTGCCCCTGGTTTAACATCCATTTCAACCTCAAATTCTCCGTCCTTCCATGAGAGCAGATGATATAGCGCATTTTCGCCAGAAAGCTCTCTAAACCCGGCATGGACGATATTGCCGTTTTCAACAAATATCTTGCCTGCCCCTTCATCCGAGCCGATGTTTACAGCCGCAGTCCTGCGGCCTAAATTAAGCACCTGTATAACATCTACCAGACTCATATCCCTGAGCCTGCCCTTTATGCCTTCTTGCATAATAGCGCTCCTACAATTTAAAACCCATGCTTCTTTAAAAATGCCTCGTCAATACCCTGCTTATTGGCCGACAAAAACCTTTCCACATATTTCGCAAGCACATCTGTTTCTATATTAACCCTATCTCCTTGCTTCTTGAGAGATAAGGTGGTGTTTTTTAATGTATGCGGTATAATGGCAACCCTGAATCCATTTGAAGTCAAATCTGCTACGGTAAGGCTTATGCCGTCCAATGCAACCGAGCCTTTTTTGGCGATATGGTTAAGGCGCAATTCATTCGGAATGTTAAAGTCAAACACTGCAAACTCACCTTCTGCTGTCTTGCGAATAATAAAACCGACTCCGTCCACATGACCTGTAACAAAATGCCCTCCCATAGGAGTTGAAGGGGTGAGCGATTTTTCAAGATTAACCCTTTCTCCAGCCTTGATGCTGCCGAGTGTAGTAAGGCGCATGGTTTCTCCTGAAATATCCGCCTCAAAATGAGAAGGGAATATTTTTACAACAGTCAGGCAAGCCCCGTCCACTGCCACACTGTCGCCTATATTTATGCCGGTAAGGCTGCCGTTATGATCAATCGTTATTATTGCGGCGGAGCTGCCTTTTTTCTCAACCCCTTTTACTTTGCCTATGGTTTGTATTATGCCTGTGAACACTTTTGCTCCAATGAATAATTGTAAAATGCAAATTTAAAATTTTCAATTTATGATTTACAATTTAAATACCCCTCCAGTAATATATCATCTCCGAGTCTCTTACATTTA
The DNA here is from genome assembly GCA_016234985.1 of Deltaproteobacteria bacterium. GTDB lineage: Bacteria > Desulfobacterota > GWC2-55-46 > UBA9637 > UBA9637 > JACRNJ01. Next base: position 4,235 of record JACRNK010000161.1, on the reverse strand, counting down.
AGCCTGCTTAAAGAAACAGCATCCTTAAGTCTTTTTATACCAAGCCCTCCTATCATTGGCAAGCCTTCTTTTCCAAGCAGCTTCGGAGCTAAAAATATTGAGACCTTGTCAACAACACCTTGTTTAATGGCTGATGCGGCAAGGGTTGAACCGCCTTCAACAATAAGGCTGGTTATCTCTCTTTTGGCAAGCTCTTTCATAAGCGCCTTCAAATCCACCATTCCGTTTTTTGACGAAAGCGCCAAAATCTCCGCCCCTTTTGCTTTTAATTGTTTTATCTTCTGACTCCTGACTTCTGACCCCTGACTCCTGACTGTTGCTATAATTACGCCATCTTTCCCCAACTTTAAAACCTTAGCATTCAGAGGGATGCTCAATTTGCTGTCAACAACTATTCTAACAGGGTCTTTGCCTGTAACAAGACGAGTCGTAAGTTCGGGATTGTCCTTTAAAACAGTTCCGATGCCGACCATGACAGCGTCAGCCTCTGCCCTCATCTGATGCGCAGCCTTGCGGGCATCTTCGCCGGTAATCCATTTTGATTCTCCTGCTGCGGTTGCAATTTTTCCATCAAGCGTTGCGGCAAGTTTTAAGGTTACAAAAGGCGTTTTTGCAGTTATATATTTAATATATGTTTCATTTATTGCCTTGCATTCATTCTCCAATATGCCGGCTTCTGCATATATTCCGGCATCCCTCAACCGCCTTATCCCCTTTCCTGCCACTAATGGATTCGGGTCTTTCATGCCGATAAAAACCTTTTTAATGCCTGCCTTTATTACAGCATCCGTGCACGGAGGGGTTTTGCCAAAATGATTGCATGGTTCAAGGGTTACATACATATCAGCGTTTTTTGCATTTGCGCCTGCCTGTTTCAAGGCATTGAGTTCTGCATGGGCAAGGCCTGCCTTTTTGTGATAGCCGCTGCCGATAATCTTGGCGCTCTTTACAATCACAGCGCCTACCGCTGGATTAGGGCTTGTCTTGCCAATGCCTCTTTTAGCAAGGGTAAGGGCGATACCCATAAATCCTTCCTGCATCTTCTTCATTTTTTCTTCTTGCTTACCTCAAGCAGCCCTTTTAATTCCTTCATAAACTCATTTATATCCCTAAACTCCCGGTAAACAGAGGCAAATCTGACATAGGCCACCTCGTCAAGGCTTTTCAGCTTCTCCATCACCGCCGCTCCTATAGCAGAGCTTTGTATCTCTCTTACGGCTGTCTCTATAAAATCTTTTTCAATTCCGTCAACCGTTGTTTCTATGGTTTCAATTCCAACAGGCCTTTTTTCGCACGCCCTCAGGATGCCGTTTAATATCTTTGTCCTGTCAAAAAGCTCCCGCCTGCCGTCTTTTTTAATAACAAGGGGAAGGGCTTCTTCAACCCTTTCGTATGTTGTAAAACGTTTGCCGCACTTCAGGCATTCCCTGCGCCTGCGCGTAACATCGCCATCCTGAGAAAGCCTGGAATCAATAACCTTATCCTCTATATGGGCGCAAAAAGGGCACTTCACCCCGTTAGACCTCCTATTTTGCCCCCGCTGGGACCAGTGTCTCTGCAATATAAGATGCACCAGGTCTAACGGGGTTCATGTAAAAAATATGCCACAGGAGAGAAGAAAAGACAATAGAATAAGCAGGCTTCGTCGTGACCCTTCGACAGGCTCAGGGTGACAGTCATGGTGAGCTTGTCGAACCATCAGCCGAACGATGGGCATATACTACCAAAGTAGCATTGATAATTGGAAACCTTGTTGCATCATTAACTACTGATACGTCATTCAAGACTTTAGGTTTGTTAAATCAGATAAGCTACATATTGGATAGAAAAAAGAAGGAGGTTACAATGATGCAGTCATTTCATAAACCCAGTTGAGGCTTTGGCGCGCTACTATATAAAAGCTCTGCGCCCATGCAAGCGGCACATTCCAGTTTGTCTTTCCATCGGTATACAATTCAGGCGCCTTGCCGTCCTCTGTCATAACAGCTTCAAGCTTTTCAAGATACATCTCCGCCTTCTCAATCTGCTCCTGAGGCTTGCCGAAGATATTGCCGTTTTTAAGGCTTCGTTGCGCAAGCTTTGAGTAAACAATGCTGAGCCACGCAAATCCCAGAGGCCACTGGGCCTCGCTGCCAAAGGGGTCTCCCTGGTTGGCATTGAAATATTTATCCCCTGGATACCTTATAACCCCGTTTTCTCTAACAAGGTTTTTTTCTATGTTGCGGAGTATCTGCTTGATTTGAGGTTCTGATACGATATTGTACGGCCAGATAAGGGAGAGCTGCGCCATGTCATACGGCCTGGATTCCGACTCCCTCGGCAGTATCTTATCCAGGCTTTTTCTCCCTATTTCAACGAATTCCTGCGGTATGGCAGCAAACCTATGTATGTCAATCTGGCTTGAATATTTCTGATGATAATAGCCGTCGTCATGCCACATTGTGAGGCCGGCCAAAACCGAACCTATGCTGGATGAATGAACTTCAGGCCCCTCTTCCCACATGCCAAAATCCTGGTCAGAGTGCCACCTTACCGTTGTGAGATACAAGACTATGTCTCTCAGGAGAAGAAGGGTTTCCAGCTGGTCTGTGGTCAGCGGGTTATAACTTTTTTTCATAAGATCGCCTGTCTTGTAGAGAAACAGGCCGAAGATATCAAGCTGATGATGCCCCCACTCATGGGTTATCTCTTCCAGAGTGATAGGATGGACTCTGGCATGGATTACCTCTCCGGCGCAGCTTCCAAGGTAGTGACGTTTTCTTGCGCCAAGCAATATTTTGTGCTGATATTTCTGAAATATCCGGAGTATGAGCCTGTAGCTCTCCACCATCTTATCGTATGCGCCCACATATTCATTGGCGTATGTTGCATACATGATGTCTCTCAGCCAGAAGACATTGTATTTATCGCCGCCGTTCTGGCCGTGATATGGCGATGAGATGTAGCCGCCGTTCAATTGCCTCAGTTTTTCAAGATGATAATATGCGACAAACAATTTATCCCGCGAGGATAAATCCTTAAAGTTTTTACCCTGAAGAAGCCGCTCAATCGCCTTATCTTCAAGAGAGATTGTCTCTGCCCTGTAAACCATATAGCCGCTTCGCTCCTATGCCTTCCTCAGATATATCTTTATGACCTTATCTTCTTCTTTCATTTCCAAAAGCTCGTTGCCGGTATTCTGTGCCCATAAAGGCAGGTCCCTCTTTGAGACAGGGTCATCTGTCAGAACCTCAATAACCTGGCCAATCTCCATCTGCTCAAGGGCCAGCGCCGTCTTTACAGAAGGCATGGGGCAGCTAAGACCCTTTGCATCAAGTGTTTTGTCAATTGCGTATTGCATAATCTCAAGCCTCTCAAATAAATAGATTTACATTAGATTCCTTGGCAGCCGCCATAGCCTTATCCAAATCCCCGCTGAAGAGCACAATTGTAACCGAGCCTTTATTTTTTGTTTGTTCATTCATGCACGAATCATCCTTTCTTAAAGCATATATCACTATAGTATATGAACAACAGGGATATATTCAAGCAGATTTTCTTTTTCCTGCATAACGTTGAATTCGTCTTGACAGCTATAACGGTATGAGTTATATTGTTATAAAGTGATTAAGTCATTCAAGGATAAAGCAACAGGGCGTTTATATCTTACAGGTAAGAGCAAAAGATTTTCAACGGCTGTTTGTAAAATCGGCATCCGTAAACTTGATTATGTAAATGCCGCTATTTCTCTTGATGATTTAAAGACGCCGCCTGGGAATAAACTTGAAAAACTAAAAGGTAATTATGAGGGTAAATACAGCATTAGAATAAATGACCAATACCGAATAGTTTTTAGGTTTGTTAATTCAGATGCCTATGATGTAGAAATTACAGATTATCACTAAAGGGAGGTAATATTTATGTATACACTTAAAAGAAAACCCACACACCCCGGAGAAGTTTTAAAGGAAGATTTTATGCTGCCGCTCGGTGTCTCTCAGTCTCAACTGGCAAAAGAAATTGGCACCACATTCAGGACCATAAATGAGATTGTAAACCATAAGAGGAATATCAGTCCTGAAATGGCAATCAGGCTTGCAAGATATTTCGGCACATCTGAAGAATTGTGGCTAAACTTGCAAAATCAGCATGACTTATACAATGTAAAAGAAAAGAAAAAGGATATGCTGCAATATATAAAACCCTACAGTAAATTACACGCTGCAAAATACTAAAAAAATAGTAAAGCCGCTTCC
>JACRNK010000104.1 GCA_016234985.1 Deltaproteobacteria bacterium | reverse complement strand
AATGATCCATTACCTTTTCGCTATACATAATAGTAGTCTCCTTTCATAATTCAATGACTGCAACTGCTCTCGCTGAATTTCAAATCCGTCCCTTTCCCCGTAATCGTAGAATAGAGCGGCGACATGCTCCTCATCCTCTCCACCATTGCAGGCAGCGCCTCTATTACATAATCAATATCTTCCGCTGTATTGCCCCGGCCAAGGCTGAATCTTACGGAACTGTGAGACGCCTCAAGCGGAACGCCCATTGCAACCAAGACATGGGACGGCTCCAATGTTCCGGATGTGCAGGCAGAACCGGATGATGCGGCTATCCCCTTCATGTCGAGATTCAAAAGAAGCGATTCCCCTTCCGCATATTCAAAACTCAGGTTTAAGGTGTTGGGGATTCTCTGCGTGGGGTGGCCGTTACGGCGCACATGGCTAATTTTTTCCATCAGGCCTTTTTCAAGCCTGTCCCGCAGGGCTGTAATCTGCTTTATCTCGGCTTCCATATCTCTGACAGCAATCTCGCATGCCTTGCCCAGCGCAACAATACCCGCCGTATTTTCCGTGCCTCCCCTTCGGTTTCTTTCCTGATGTCCGCCGTGTATTACCGGCACAAGCCTCACCCCTCTTTTTACATAGAGCGCGCCAACCCCCTTTGGCGCATAAAGTTTATGGCCGGAAATCGTTAAGAGGTCAATATTCATCTTCTTTACATCTATAGGAACCTTTCCAGCGCCATGAACCGCATCGGTGTGGAAAGCGATATTGCGCTCTTTTGTAATCCTGCCTATCTCTGCTATTGGAAACATCACGCCTGTTTCATTATTGGCAAACATTATTGTGATGAGTATGGTCTTTGACGTTATCGCCTTTTTAATCTGGTTTAAATCAAGCATGCCCTGACTGTCAACATCAAGAAATGTGACGTCATAGCCTGTTTTCGCAAGGTATTTGCATGTGCTTAAAACCGCCGGATGCTCAACCTTTGTCGTGATTATATGGTTGCCTTTATCTCTCTTTGATTCTGCAATTCCCTTTATTGCGAGGTTGTCGCCCTCTGAACCGCAGCTTGTAAATATAATCTCGCTCACATCGCAGTTCAGAAGTTTTGCCGTTTTTTCTCTGGCGTCATCAATTGCCTTTCTTGGTTTTCTGCCGGCCCAATGAATGCTGGACGGATTGCCAAATTCATCCCTTAAATACGGAAGCATCTCCTCCAAAACCTCATGGTGAATCGGCGTTGTCGCATTATTATCAAGATAGATTCTTTTCAAAACAACCTCCCTTTTACAGTGAACAGTTATCAGTTACCAGTTATCAGTTAAAGTCTTTCACTGATTACTGATTACTGTTCACTGTTTACTGTTCACTGATAACTGATTTGCCTCTTGGCTCAGATCTTCTATTGTTATTGAATCCAAAAACTCCTTGATCTTGTCGGCCAGGCCTTTCCAAACACGTTGGGTAACGCACTTATTTGCCTTTGTGCATATAGAAGGATCGCCGTCAAGACATGCAACCGGATTCAAAGACTCTTCCACCACAGTGATAACCTCTCCCACCTTTATCTCGCTTGCCGGCCTTGCAAGGACATAGCCGCCGCCAGGCCCCCTCACACTTCTTACAATATTTCCTTTCCTGAGCTTAACAAAAAGCTGCTCAAGATAAGCAAGGGATATGCCCTCGCTGTCAGATATATCTTTGAGTGTTATGGGCCCGCCATTTTCATGGCAAACAAGGCTGACCATCGCCCGCACAGCATATTGTCCTTTGGTAGATAATCTCATAACAATGTCATCCCCGATTTGCTGAATTCCATACTGCAATACGGGCAGTGGCTCCATTCCAGCTCCCGCTCCCTGCTACAAGAAGGGCAGTTAAGAACAACTGCATAGCCGCAGTACGGACAGGTTGCGAATTCTGTCCTGATAACCTCGGAACAGTTTGGGCAGATTATATTTATTATCTCCTTTTCTTTGGCAAAGACAACCCGCTGAAGCTCATCCAACGTTGTAACCCCCTGTCTTACCTTCGCTATCCCGTCCTTATACATAGGAACCATGCCGCTGGCTATTGCCACCTTCCTTATAGCCTCCTCCGGCTCATTGGAAACTATCATATCCTTTATCTGGCTGTTAACCACCAGCACTTCAAACACGCCTGTCCTGCCGTGATAGCCGCTTCCTCCACATTCCTTGCATCCCTTGCCCCTGTGAAGATTAGGCCTGTCGCCTTTTTTTGCCTTTATGCCCACCTTAATCAGTTCTTCGTCTGTGGGATTATAAGGCTCCTTGCAAGACTCGCATAGTTTTCTTATAAGCCTTTGAGCGACAATGCCGTTTAAAGAAGACGCCATGAGGTATGGCTGGATGCCCATATTCTTTAACCTTGTTATTGTTGAAATTGCGTCTGTGGTATGCAAGGTGGAGAATACGAGGTGTCCTGTAATGGATGCCTGATGCGCTATTTCGGCTGTTTCAAGGTCGCGCATTTCTCCCACAAATATCACATCAGGGTCTTGTCTTAAAACAGATCTCAGGCAGTATGCAAATGTAAGTCCCACCTTTTCATTTATCGCCACCTGGTTTACGCCTTCAAGTTTATATTCAATAGGGTCTTCCAGGGTAATCACATTAACCTCAGGGGTCTTTATGTGGCTTATCATCGCATAAAGGCTTGATGTCTTGCCGCTTCCTGTCGGCCCTGTGACAAGCACTATGCCCTGCGGCCTCTCTATAATTGCCTTTACCCTGTCACCCGTGGATGTGGAAAGCCCTATTTCACTCATCGTAAGCGTTGTGGACTTCGTGTCAAGGATGCGCATCACTATCTTCTCGCCATACTGCGTGGGAAGGGTTGATATCCTGAGGTCAAGCTCGCGGCCTGTTATCCTCACCGGTATCCTGCCG
>JACRNK010000135.1 GCA_016234985.1 Deltaproteobacteria bacterium | reverse complement strand
TCTTTTGCCGCGCAGGCAGTAACCAGAACCACTGTGTCCCCGTATCTCACCACCGCAGAGCCGTTTGCCTGTTTTGCCATCTTTCCTATCTCTATAGATAGAGGTCTTCCGCCAAAATCTACTTCGTATCGTTTTGCCATTTGGTGTATTCTCTCCTATGCTTTATTTTCGGTTCTTTCGTAAAAAAGTTGAAAAGATAAATATCGTGAAGCGCGAATTCAATTTTTAAGGTTCTTTGTATTGCTCCGTAGGAGCATGCTGTTTGTAGAAATAAATTTTCAAAAATGTTTTAGCTCCGTAGGAGTGACCTGTCCGCACAGACAGGTCGCTCCTACGGAGCTCTGTTTTTGGTTATACATTTTTGTTCTACAAACAGATCGCCTCTCCGAGGCTAAAATAATCAAAAACCCAAAATTCAGCTTTTTTACGAAAGAACCAATATTTTTGCATTTTGATATGTATCTTTGATTTTTGATTTCCTATTGCCTATAGCCTAATCCCAATCATCGGCCAATAAAATCTGGCTGTCAGATTAAAAACTAACCATGCGAGCACCATCATTGCAATGCCTGCCTTTGCCATATCCCGCGTGGTTATGTAGCCGGATGAAACTGCTATCGCATTTGCAGGCGTTGACATTGGAAAGCAAAAGGCCAATCCCGCCGGGACCGCTATGGCATAAGCAATGGTTTTGGTGTCTATATGAAACTTTCCTGCCATGCCTATGCCGACAGGAAGCAGCACTGCTATTACAGCGGCATTGCTCATCCCTTCGGTCAGGAGTATCGTGAGCAAAGAGAGTATGGCGATGACTAACAAAGGATTATTAGCCCAATCGCCGATTACTGCATTTGCCATCCATGCCGCTGCGCCAGACTTTTCCATTGATGCGCCCAATGTTATGGCGCCGCCATACATAAGTATTACGCCCCAGTTCACATATTCCTCTATATCCTTCCATCGGACAAGTTTCAGGATAAAGAGCGCAACAACTGAAATGATTGCTATGCCGGCAATTCCTATTGTCTTGCCCAGGAAAATCCAGAAAAATATTGTTATGCCCATTAAGATTCCAACGGCATATTCAACATAACCTATTTTCCCAAGCTCTTTGAGCTTGCCCTCGAACACTGCCTTTGCAAGATGAATATCCGGAATATCCTGACGAAAAAATCTTGTAAGTCCGAAATAGCCGATAAAAAGCAATATCATTACAGTTGGAAATACCATGCTTGTATATTCAAAGAAACCGATGGTTATGCCTGTCGCCTCTTTCAGCATACCGACTGCAAGCGGAACCCTTGCCCCTCCCAGAAATGTCGCAACGCCGCCGATTATGCAGCCCCATGCAAGGGCAAGGAATAATGACTTTGCATAATTTGATTTGCCGGGTTTCAGATTTAAGCCTCTCGCTATCTCAAGCACAATGGGAAAGAGCATGGCGGCAACCGCATGCTCGGACATAAAAAATGACAAGGCGGCGGCAAGAAAAAATATCGAGGCAAGCAGCCCCCTGGGGGTGCCGCCAAATCTGCTCATTATCGCCAGCGCTATGCGGTTTGACAGGCCTGAGTGCATTACTGCGCCGGAAAGGATAAATGCGCCCAGGATAAAAAAAACAGCCTCATTTCCAAACAGGGCATAGGTTGTTCTTTTATCAAGCACATCCAAAAGGGCAACCAGCACAATTGCCATGAGGCTTGTTATGGCAAGCGGCAGCGCCTCTGTAACCCACAGTATAAGGCACACCGCAAAAAGCGCAATCGCCCTTTGCCCCTGGATCGTTAATCCGTCCGGTGTAGGAAGGTTTATAAGATAAAAAAATAGCAGTCCGATTGCCAGAAAAAATGCCGGCCTGAAACTTCTTATAAGAAGAATAACCCATAGAGGGCGTCTGTCTATCTCTAATTTCATGGAAACCTTGCTACTCGCGGCTGCTAACCTTCACCCTCAACTTCCTTCTGAGTGTCGCAAGGCTCCACGCCGCCTTTAATCCTAATCTGGATTTGTAAAAATTCTGCACAAATGTCTTGACCCTTGCATTATCATCAATAAAAAATCTTCCTTCTAACGGCGTTGTTACAACGCTTATATCCCTGACCCAGCTTATATTTATTTTATTTGCCGTAACTGCCCTGTAAAGATAACCATATACCGGCGCAACCACTTCTGTTGACGGCGTCTTATAGTGCGGCAGTTTTGCCCTTGGCGACGGACGGTAAACAGGCAGTATGGGCACAACCCCCATGCCGGCCAAAAAATCTATGCCTTCTACAGTGGATTCTATTGGCTCCAACCCGACAATCAGATGCGATGCAACCGTGCCGCTGGGAAATACGGTTGCGGCATATTTCAGGGCGTCAAGATACCTTTTCCTGCCGATAAGCGCAGCCCGGCCCGGACATATCTCTTCAAATAATTTCGGATCAAATATCTCCAGATTATACAATACGGAATCCGCGCCTATTGCATAAGTCTCGTCTATCCATTTGTTCTCTTTGGGCGGAAGCGCTTCCACGGCGACAAGCGTATTAAAATGTTTTTTAATCGCCCTGATATAAGGCTTTAAAAATTCCACCCCGCCGTCAGCTGTTTCTGAAAAACCTATGGATAGATATACAACCTCGGCCTTGCCTTCCTTATACGCAGCCTCAACCGTCTCCAACACATCTTCAACCGTGTAAACAGTCCCCTTTCCCTTGTTAATATCAAGGTTTCCGGCGCAGTATCTGCATTCTATGTCCTTATTGAAAAAATCACACTGTGTTGCCGGCGTTATTGCGACATATCCGCCGTGGACAAGCCCGATTTTTGACAACTGGACGCCTGATGTTGTTTTAAGCCTGTAAAATTCAGGTATCGGCGCAATTGAAACCTTAACCGATTTATTGCCGTCGGTTATAAAAAAACCCCCGTCTTTTTCTATAAGCTCATAAGGCGAATCATTAACAAAATCCTGAGCATATGGAGCGGTCACCCATGTGTTATGAGGCAGTATAATATCCAATCCACAGGCGATATTCGCAACATCGCGGCATTTATCAAAACCGGCTTTTTTAAGAACCTTGCCGTCAACCCGGACGCCTTTGAGCATAAGCTCTATCTTTAGATAACCGGGATTGTGGAGGTATGTGTTGGTTTTTTTCATACAAATCAAAATAGGCTATAGGCTATGGGTGATGGGCTATAGGATTAGAAATTCTAATATCCAAATTACAAATTTTAAATTTAAAATTTTGAGTTTAGAATTTAGAATTTCTTTGCCTATCGCCCCTTGCCTGTCTTTTTACGCCCCGCACTTCGCCGCCTGTATCTCGCAGGCCTCTTCGTAAGTAATAAGTTCTTTAATGGTTGCCTTGTCGCTGCAAAGCGCGCATTCCGGATCCCTTCTTACCTTAACCTTCCTGAAATTCATGCCGAGGGCGTCAAAGATAAGAAGGCGGCCAGCCAGAGAATCACCGATGCCCAGAAGCTCCTTTATTGTCTCCACTGCCTGTATAACTCCCACCACGCCTGCCAAAGCCCCTAACACGCCTGCCTCCTGGCAGCTTGGCACAAGGCCTTTGGGCGGCGGCTCAGGATACAGACACCGGTAGCAAGGCTGTCCTGCATGTGGCTTAAATATTGTAACCTGGCCGTCAAATCTGAACATGCTGCCCGATATTAAGGTCTTCTTTTCAAAAAATGCCGCATCATTCATCAAATACCTTGTAGGGAAATTGTCGCTTCCGTCCATAACAATGTCGTATTCTCTTATTATTTCCCTTATATTATCTGCATTTAGCCTCTCTTTGTATGTTATAACTTTAACATCAGGGTTAAGCGCCTCGATTGACTGTTTTGCGGATAAGGCCTTGTGCACACCAATCTTGTTTGTGTCATGGATTATCTGCCTCTGCAAATTGCTCAAATCAACACAATCTCCGTCAGCTATGCCTATTGTGCCGACGCCGGCTGCTGCAAGATATAATAGTATGGGAGAGCCGAGCCCGCCTGCGCCAAGCACAAAGACCTTTGACTTAAGAAGCGCTGCCTGCCCCTTTCCCCCAACCTCCGGTAGTATTATATGTCTGGAGTATCTTTCTATTTGTTCTTCAGTGAAATTCATAAATCCGAAATTCGCACCTCCTCTTCTGTAAAAGGTTCTTTTTCATCTTCAAAAGTCCATGATTTGACAGAAATATCTTTCCCATTCTGGACAGCAATAATGACATACGAATAAAATGGCCATGCCCTTTCCCTGTCAAAACCGGAAGGCCTGTCAGGATGGTCAGGATGCGAGTGATAAAAACCGATTACCTCCAGACCATTTGACGATGCCTCTTTTTCGATCTTCAACAATTCTTTAGGATTTATCTCATACCTGTCATTGGCCCTGTCCTTGTTGATATTTTCCATCGGGCGGGCTATCACAACATGCTTGTCCTTGCCTATCAATGCACCGCAGCATTCATGGGGATATGCCGATTTTGCATGACCGATTATTTCATGGTAAATTTTTTTAGGAAAATGAAGCATCTCAATCCCACAACCTTGTGGACAAATACCTGTCTCCGCCGTCCGGAAATAGAGCTACTATAACCCCTTGTTTTAACTTTTTTGCCGTTTCAAGGGCGCTCCACATGGCAGCGCCTGATGATTGTCCGACAAAAAGCCCTTCCTCCCTTGCAAGTCTTTTGGCCATATCATAAGACTCCTCAGTTGGCGCAGATACCTTGCTGTCAAGTTTCTCAGGATGATATATGCCAGGCACGATAGATGTAGCCATATGTTTCAACCCTTCAAGACCGTGGAGAGGTGTTGAAGGCTCTACCTGTATTACCTGTATATCAGGGTTAAACTCTTTAAGCCTCCTGCCGGTGCCCATAACAGTGCCGCTTGTTCCAATGCTTGCCACAAAATGGGTGATTTTGCCGCCTGTCTGCTCTATGAGTTCAGGGCCTGTCGTATCGTAATGCGCCTGAGGGTTTGACGGATTATTATACTGGTCAAGCTTGCAGTATTTATCAGGATTATCAACATAGAGTTTCCATGCAAGCCTTATGGCGCCGTCGGAACCTTCAAGCGGGTTTGAAAACACAACCTTTGCGCCAAAGGCCTTAAGTATCTTCTTTCTCTCCTCGCTCACATTCGCAGGCACAACCAGTTCCACAACATAACCTTTCACAGCCCCAATCCATGCATAGGCTATGCCGGTATTGCCCGATGTTGAATCAAGGATTATCTTATCTTTAGTAAGCCTGCCTGCCTTTTCTGCATCCTCTATCATCCTCTTTGCCGCCCTGTCCTTTACAGAGCCGCCAGGATTATAACTTTCAAGTTTTGCATAAATCTCCACAGATTCAGGAAGGTCTTTTGTAATTCTATTTATCTTAACCAGAGGCGTATTGCCCACCATCTCAACAATAGATTGTTTTGGCGAACTCAAGTCCCATCTGATTTGCGGCAAATCAGAAATAACATGTCTGCTCATGTAGTTATCTCTCCGGCTTGCATTAAAAAAAGTTGAGTCTTTTACTCTTGTATAATACTTTACTATATTTGTCAAGATAAAATTGGCCGAGTCAAGATGCTGCTTATAAACTCAAAATTACCTATTAAAACAAAAAAGACCTAATACAATTAAGATATTAGGTCTCTCTTAAGCTCGGTTTATCCGGCAAACTCATTGATCAATTGTTCATTGGACTGCAACTTTTTCAAATATTTCTGAATTTTCTATTTCTACCTCTATATCAAGGGCATAGATTGGCAAATACTCTATTGAAAAGCTTTTCAATTTTACCGCATCCTTCATAGTAGTAATCACCATATCAGCGCCCTCTGCCTCTCTGGCAATTATTTGCACATCTTTATGGGTGTATGCATAATGGTCAGGCAAAGCAATTTCTTTTATTACCGAGGCCCCCAACTTCTCCAAGGTATGCTTAAAAGATTTTGGCTCTGCTATGCCAGAAAGGGCAACAACCTTTTTCCCCTTGAGAATATCCACACTCAGTCTGCTGCCATCAACAAGATTTATAATTGCCTGCGGTTTATAGTTAAAAAGAATAAATGGCTTATTTTGTTTTTTTAAATTCGTAATTCGTAATTCGTAATTCGTAATTTCTAATTCATTCCCCTTAATCATAAGAACAGATGCCCGTTTAAGGCCTTTCAACGGCTCCCTTAAAATGCCTAATGGGAAAAGATGTCCGTTGCCAAATCCCTTTCTCAAATCAATAAGAACAATATCCATATCCCTATATAGCCTTATATGCTGAAAACCGTCATCAAGAATAATAACATCGGGCTTGAATCTTTCAATGGCATAAAGACCAGTCATGTAACGGTCTCTGCCGACTATCACAGGAATGGTTTTCAACTTTGCAGCCATCAAATACGGCTCATCTCCTGCATCTTCTGGACTCAGTATTATGTTGTTTCCATCAGAGACAACTCCAATGTCTTTTATCTTACCTTTGTAGCCCCTGCTCAGAATAACCACTTTTTTACCTTTTTCTTTCAACTTCTCAGCAAGAAATATTGTCATTGGCGTTTTGCCGCTGCCGCCTACGGTTATATTGCCGATAGAGATGACCTTGCAGCCAAGCCGTCTGACCTTAAACAAGCCAACACGATAAAGAAAAAATCTAAACCTAACCCCTATGCCGTAAAGGAGGGAAAGAAGATATAAGGGAAGGAAGGCAGAATAGTATAAAAAACCTTTTTCATCCCCTTGGCTTAATTTATTGTAAACTTGTCCCGTTATGTATTTAAACGGGATCTGAATTATTCTTTTAGATACTTTACCCAATTTCTGCGAGCTCCATTCTTCCCCTCCAGCGCGCTTTTATCAGCTCCTTCAATATAGCATGTTCAGGCATTGAAAGATCGGGGTCGTTTTTTATTATATTGAACGTCTCATCTCGCGCCTTCTGCAGGATTGAGGCATCAGTCAGCAAGTTGGCAACCCTGAAATCAGGAAGCCCTGACTGTCTGGTGCCGAGAAAATCTCCAGGCCCGCGGAGTTTTAAATCTTCTTCTGCGATTTTGAAGCCGTCGTTTGTATCTTCCATCACCCTGAGCCTTTGATAGGTATCCAAAGAGCCTACCTTGCCTGCCAGAAGAATGCAGTGTGAATCGTGGCCTCCCCTCCCCACCCTTCCCCGGAGTTGATGTAGTTGAGAAAGGCCGAATCGTTCCGCATGCTCTATTGCCATAACCGTCGCATTAGGCACATCTATTCCAACTTCTATAACCGTTGTAGATACGAGTATATTTATTTCTTTTGACTTAAATGCCTTCATAATATTTTCCTTTTCCTCGGACTTCATCTTTCCATGAAGAAGGCCAATCTTATATTCAGGAAAAATGTCTTTCTGAAGATGCTCGGCCATTTTCGTGGCATCCCGCAAATCAAGCTCCTCCGATTCTTCTATCAATGGATAGACTATATAGCCCTGCCTCCCTTTTGCAAGTTCATCTCCGATAAGTTTATAAACCTGCTGCCTGTCTCGTTCCCTGAAGACCTTTGTTTTAATCGGCTTTCGCCCAGGAGGGAGTTCGTCAATAACTGAAACATCAAGGTCGCCGAAGACTGTCATGGCAAGCGTCCTTGGTATTGGCGTAGCAGTCATAACTAATATATCTGGATTGATGCCTTTGTTTTTCAATTGAGCCCTCTGGAGAACGCCAAATCTGTGCTGCTCGTCCACAATTACAAGCCCCAGCCTTTTAAACTCCACATCCCCCTGGATAAGGGCATGGGTGCCGATAGCAAGATTTACCTCGCCGTTTTTTATGTCATTTAAAATTGCCTTTTTTTCAGACTTGGCAAGACTGCCGGTTAAAAGCGCAATTCTTATACCGAGGCCTTCTGCATATCTGTGAATATTAAGATAGTGCTGTTCCGCCAGAATTTCCGTAGGCGCCATAATTGCTGATTGATAATTGTTTTCAACGGCAATGAGGCAGGCTATAAACGCAACAACCGTCTTGCCGCATCCGACATCACCCTGTATCAAACGGCTCATGGGATGAGGCTCAGCCATATCTTTTTTTATTTCAGCAAGAACCATCTCCTGCGCTGCGGTTAATTGAAACGGCAGCATGTTTCTTAAATTTTCAACCAGCGCAGAATCGGCATTGAATGCAACACCGCTTTCTTTTCCGGTATTCCTTTTTTTCAAAGCAAGACCCATTTCAAGGCAAAACAGCTCGTCAAACACAAGGCTCTTTCTCGGCAGCCAGCTTGATGAGTTTGAGGAGTTTGGAGTTTCCGTAGGTTTATGAACTTCTGCCATGGCGGCAGGCAATTCCATAAGCCCATATCGCTTCAAAATATTTGACGGAACTGAACCGGCTGCATGGCATACAAATTCATCAACTACATTCCGCATAATCTTTCTAATGGTTTTTTGATGCATATTTCCTATTTGCGAATAGATCGGCACAATTGCATTAAAGTTAATGGAGCCTAATTCCTCGCCCTTTTCAAAGATTTCAATATCAGGATGGATTATCTCTTTCTGTCCGTTAAACATGCCAATCTCGCCATAAACCCCCGGTATTATATTTTTTTTTCATAAGCGGAAGCCTGTAGTGAAACCATTTTAATCTCAAATATCCGCTGCCGTCGCCTATGCTAATCTCAAAAACCCTTCGTCTGCCGTAAAAAACCTCACCCAGCGCCATTATCCCGCCGGATGCCACCTCTTTTGCTCCAATCTGCAACAGGGAGATTTTTTTTATATGGCGCCTGTCTTCATATCTTATCGGCAGCCAATATAAAACATCCTCAACGGTCTCCAAAGCCTTTTTCTTAAACACCTCGGCAAGCTTTGGGCCGATACCTTTAATGTCCTTGAGAGGTGTTGAAAGTTTGCCTATTTTAGATTGAAGGCTTATGGCTTGAGTCTTGGGGCTTGCGTCTGCTGTCACGTTTTCTTGCCACGTGGTTGCCGAAATAATCTCCAACGCCTTTTGAACCCTCTCTCTCTTTTCCGTCAGAGCCAGAGAATCAAAGCCGGCAAAGGCGCTCTGCAGTTTCTTGATTATTTCAGCTTCGCTGTATGAAAGGGGCAAAGATGATGCGCGGCCGCAGAGATTTTGAATAAGAGGTTCAATATCCTTTATCGCAGCAAGATGGGCAAAATTATCTTTTGATGCAAATGTGAGAGGTTTGAGGAGGGTTGAGATTATTTGAGAAAGCTGCATGTCCTAATTCCCTGCTTTATGATACTCCTGCACCGGCTTCACCTTCAATCCTTGTTTTATCAATGAGGCGACTCCCTGGCTTGCTGCCTTTGCGCCGGCAACCGTAGTAAAATAGGGAACATTATACACGAGGGCTGAACGTCTTATGGAATAAGAATCCGCTACAGCCTTGGCCCCGAAAGATGTGTTTATTACCATTGCTATCTCGCCGCTCTTTATCCTGTCAACGATGTTCGGACGCGGGACTTCGCCGACTTTACGAACCAGTTCAGCGTCAACACCGTTCGCTTTAAGATGCGCTGCCGTGCCTGTCGTGGCAACAATCTCAAAGCCAATTTGCTTCAACATCTTTGCCGCCGAGATAATATCTTTTTTGTCGTCATCTTTCACGCTGATAAATACATTGCCCTTGAGCGGCAGTTTTGTGCCTGCCGCAATCTGCGCCTTTGCAAATGCCTTGCCGAAATCCGCATCTATGCCCATAACCTCGCCTGTTGATTTCATCTCAGGGCCGAGGATGGTATCAACACCAGGGAATTTTATAAATGGGAATACTGATTCCTTGACCGATGTATGCTGCGGCGCAACCTCTTGCGTGAATCCGAGTTCATTTAATGTTTTGCCGAGCATT
>JACRNK010000125.1 GCA_016234985.1 Deltaproteobacteria bacterium | reverse complement strand
GATGCGAATACGATTGAAGCAGACATTGTCGGCCTGACAGTTCTCACGCCGCAGGCGCCGTGGTCGTATAAGACAGCCGATATTCTAAGAAAGCGCGGGCTCAAAGTTGTTTTAGGCGGGATGCACGTTACAGTCCTGTCTGATGAGGCAAAGCTGCATGCGGATTCGGTTGTTGTGGGTGAAGCGGAAAGTGTTTGGGGGGATTGTTTGCGCGATGCAAAAAATGGGGCGTTAAAGCCTTTTTATCATGGCCAACAGATGCCTCTTGTTGATTTGGCCCGGCCAAAGAAGGGGCTTTTGAAAACGAAATATCATATGGGCTCTTTTTTTACAGCCAGAGGATGTCCGTTCAAATGCAAGTATTGTTCGGTATATAAATTTTTTGGAAATAATATAAGGCATAGGCCCATACACGATGTTGTCAACGAGGTGGCATCAAGCCCATACTGGATGTACTGGAATGTGGACGATAATATATGGGGCGCGGGCATAGACAGGTCAATCAGACTTTATATTGAGCTTTACAGGGAACTGGCCAATATGAGGAAGTGGTGGATAGGTTCAGGCGATTTGGCAAGCGTTCAGCACAGCAGGGGTGAGGAACTCTTAAAATGGGCAAGAAAGAGCGGACTTACTCAGGTGATGGTGGGCTGGGAGTCGGAGAATGTTGAGAGTTTAAAGGAGTGGAATGCGCTCTTAAAACAGGGCAAGGACAGAAGGGATGCAATAAAAAAAATCAAGGATAATGGCATAGATATTATGATGTTCCTGATGGTCGGCGGCAGAAAGGACGCGCCTGATGACTATAAGAGGGCGCTTGATATTTGCGATGAATTAAAGGTTATGGCGCATCCCATGCAGGTTACGCCGTTTCCAGGCACCGAACTGTATGATGAATACAAACCATATTTAATTCCTGACAGGGGCTGGGAATATTACAACGGCAACAGGGCGGTATTTACACATGACGACCCGAGGATGAACGTGGAAAACAGGGAAAAGGCGCTTTTCTGGTTAAGGGCCGAGGCATTCAGCAACAAGCGGATTGTCAAGAGATTGTGGAGTCTGCGCTTTAAAGGCTTTCCCATGACGCATGTTACATCTGCCATGATGCAAATCCCCATGGGCAGGGCATTCAGGGAGATAAGAGAGGGAAATCCTTATATTTAATGATAAAAGGTCATGACAAAAGATTTACATTGACTCTTATAATGGCAACGGTGTATAAATGTTTAAAACAGAGAGCAGGTGGATGAACAAAAATGGCAAGGCAAGCGCTGGAACCCTGATTTGGATTCTTTTGATAGCTGCTGTGGTTTATGGCGGCGTTAAATTTGCTCCCCCATACATTACCTATTACATGATGAAGACCGAGGTTGAAAACGATGCCCAGACTGCGCATCTATATGACGACCAGAAGATAGTGAGTCTTATCATGATCAGGGCTAAGGAGTTTGAACTTCCAATTGATGAGAAGGATATTGTTGTGGAGAGAAGAGAGGGCGAGATAGAGATTTCTCTTAATTACAAGGTAGATGTGAATTTTTTTACCGGATATGTCAAAACGCTTTTTTTCGACATAAGAACAGTTAAACCGATAAAGGCGAAACAGTAGGGCAGGCGCATTGGTCTGCCGCCATATAAACCTTTTAATTTAACCCGGAGAGGTTAAGAAAGGGATTGAAAATGACAAAACACAACCAACCTGATTTTTAATAGGCCTCCTTGTCAGCTTGAGAGATAAGGGGGTATTTTTTTCCTATGATAAAGAACATACTTGATGAAAAGGGCGTGGAACGGGCGCTCACAAGGATAGCCCACGAGATTATAGAGAAGAACAAGGGGCTGGAAGATGTGGTCTTCCTCGGCATCCCTACCCGCGGAGTTCATATTGCAAAGAGATTAAGGGATATATTTAAGGCCATTGAAGGCGTCATTCTGCCTGTGGGCAGCGTTGACGCAACGTTATACAGGGATGATATCGGAATGAAGCATGACCAGCCGGTTTTAAAAGAGATGGAGATACCCGTTTCCATTGAGAACAAAAAAATTGTTATTGTTGACGATGTGCTTTTTACAGGAAGGACGATCAGGGCTGCCATGAATGTGATAATGGACTTCGGCAGGCCGGGCAGCATTCAATTGGCTGTCTTGATTGACAGGGGGCACAGGGAGCTTCCCATAAGGCCGGATTATGTGGGCAAGAATGTGCCTACCTCGACACAGGAAAAGGTGAAGGTGCATTTAAAGGAGACGGACGGTGTGGACGAGGTGATCGTCGAGGCTGATAATGAGGCTTAAGAGAAAAGATATATTGACAATTGAAGAGCTTGCCGGAGATGAAATAGAGCTTATTCTATCCACCGCCGAATCTTTGAAAGAGGTCTCTGAGAGGGAGATTAAAAAGGTTCCGACTTTGCGAGGCAGGACTATTATCAATCTCTTTTATGAAGCCTCCACACGGACGCGCACCTCTTTTGAGATTGCCGCAAAGAGGATGAGCGCGGATGCAATAAATATCTCTGCATCATCCAGCAGCGTTGTAAAGGGCGAAACATTAAAAGACACTGCCAGAAATATTGAGGCAATGAACCCGGACTGTATTGTGCTGAGACATTCCTCAAGCGGCGCGCCTGAGATGCTTGCAAAACTTGTAAAATGCTCTGTCATTAATGCCGGCGACGGCAGCCATGAGCATCCGAGCCAGGCGCTTCTTGATTTATTAACCGTGAAGCAAAGGTTTGGCAAGATACAAGGATTAAAGGTTGCAATAATCGGCGATATCCTTCATTCAAGGGTTGCAAGGAGCAATATATATGGTTTTACAAAACTTGGCGCAGAGGTAAGTGTTGCAGGGCCTCCGACAATGATGCCTTCTAAAATCGAGAAAACCGGATGCAGGGCGTTTAATAGGATTGAAGATGCAATAAAGGATGCGGATGTCATAATGATGCTGAGGATTCAATTGGAAAGGCAGAAAACAGGCTTGTTTCCGACAGTAAGAGAGTATTCACGGTTGTTTGGTCTGGATTCCAAAAAACTTGAAAATGCAAAAAAGCCTGCCCCCGAAGGCTTTAATCGGGGGGATGTTGTGATACTTCATCCCGGGCCGGTAAACAGGGGCATTGAGATTTCATCCGATGTTGCGGACGGGAAGTATTCGCTTATACTTGAACAGGTGAAGAATGGCGTTGCTGTGAGGATGGCTTTATTTTACTTGCTCATGGGAGGGGCTCGTGAATAGGCTCTTGATCAAAGGCGGAAGGGTGATTGACCCTGCAAGCGGTATCGACGGTCTGTTTGATGTGTATGCAGTCGGCGGGAAAATTGCCGCTGTAAAA
>JACRNK010000124.1 GCA_016234985.1 Deltaproteobacteria bacterium | reverse complement strand
GGTGGAACATTTGAAAGAGGTATCTATGACGGCGGCGCGGGAAAGGGAAGCATGAAATATAAATAAGAGAAATAAGAGGAGGATGTTTTTTTTCATTTGAAAATATCCCGCAACTCCAATTTATGCGCTAACCTGGTAAAATTCAGGTTTCCGCATTTTTGACCCTATTGGCAAACATGCGGAGGGTTCGCATGAGCAGGCTCTGCCTTTTTAGCCTTCTTGTTCAGCCAGCACGCAGGGTCAGACGCAAGAAAATTGCCGGTAAGCTGATATGCGTTTCCACGGCAGCCGTAGCAGTCGAATGCAAATTCGCATTCCTTGCATTCGCCCTGGATATTGGCATAGATGTTTCTTAGTTTTTGGATTACAGGACTTTTCTTTAAGATGTCTTTTAGTTTTTCGTGCCTGACATTTCCAACCGGCATATCAATGCCTGTGCACGGCTGGATATAGCCTTGTGAATTTACAAGACATGAATAAAGATGCCTCTTGCAGGTAAATGACGCAATGGTCGGGTGAGGACTCCATTTATTCCCGAATCTTGTTTCGTCTATATATTCAAGCTCTTCAAATATCTTTCTTATCTCCTCATTTGAAACCTGAAGCTCCTTGTGTTCCTTTGCCCTTCCCTGATTCGTGATTATCTCAAAGTAAGGTATGATGCCTCTTTCCCGCGCCCATATCCACATATCGGGGATTTCTTTAATGTTCTGCCTGCATATAACGGTCTGAATGCAAAGCTGGCCTTTGCCGTTTGGATATCCTGCCTCCAGCAGGTATTCAAAGCCCTGTTTGATTTTGTCGTAAGCGCCTTTGACGCCTGCAAGTCTATCCTGAATTTCGGGAATATTGCTGTTGTGTTTTACAACAACAGAGACCCCGCACTTGAACAATAAACCGGCAATTTCTTTTGTGAGGAGCATGGCGTTTGTAAAAATATTCTGATGGAGCCCTTTTTTATGGATATATTCCACAACTGATTCAAGCCCTTCATACATAAGAGGTTCTCCGCCTCCGATGAGGATTATCTTTTTCGCCCCAAGCTCAGCGGCCTGATCTATAACATCCTTGATTTGAGCGAGGGGCAGCTCGTCCGGCAGTGGGTTGCCTGCGTTTGCATAGCAATATATGCACTTGAGGTTGCATGCCTTGCTAAACTCAAGTTCAAGCGATAAAAGCCCTTGTCTCTTAAGACATGCTGTTATCTCCTCGTTTGTAAAATCCAAGCCATGTATAACCTCGTAGTTAAGCGTCATAAACCCTTTTGCCTCCTGTTAATATTTGAGAGTTAATTTGTTCTATTTATCTTCAGATAAAATCGGCTATTTTGTCAAGGGTCAAATTGCCTCCCTCAGATACCGTATATTGCTCAATCTGAACACAGGCCCTTCCTGGCAGACATATATGCTGTTGATTTGGCAATGGCCGCACTTGCCGAGCCCGCATTTCATCCGCCTTTCAAGCGACAGATAAATATCATGGCCTGCTATCCTTTTGTCGCCGAGGCTCATTATCACATATTTATACATGACAGGAGGGCCGACCACTATTGCAGCGGTCTTTGTTTCGTCAATCTTAAGAGGCGGGATAAAGGTTGTCACAACGCCTGTATGTCCTTTCCACTCAGGGTGGGGTTTGTCAACGGTAATTTGAATATTGATATTTCCGGTCCGCCCCCACTGCAGCAGCTCATCCTTGAAAAGTATTTCATCCGGGCCCTTTATGCCGTAGAGCAGATGGACACTGCCGTAGGATGAACGTTCATTCAGAACGGTTTTTATCAAGGACCGCATAGGCACAAGGCCTATGCCTCCTGCGATAAAAAGCAGGTCTTTGTGCTTTAGGTTTTCAACAGGGAACCCCTTGCCATAAGGCCCTCTAATCCATATCTTATCTTCCTTGGTCAGGTTGTGCAGGGCATTTGTCAGATTTCCGACAGCCCGGACGCACAGCTCAAACATGTTTCCTTTGTCAGGCGGAGACGATACGGATATGGGCGCCTCGCCAAATCCGGGGATGGAAAGCATAATAAACTGCCCCGGCGCATGGCCGAGGGTTTTGCTGTCTTCAATAGCTATGTTAAACAGTCTTTCCTTTTCTGTTAGCCTTGTAACCCTTTCTATCCTTGCAAGCCTTGATAGGTAAGGCGAGGAGATATTATGGCTTACGGTTTGACTCTTCAATGAGCTCATTCGTTACCTCAACAATATTTATATTTACAAGGCATGTCCTGATGCATCTGCCGCAGCCGACGCAGAACAGTCCGCCAAACCTGTCCACCTGATACTGGAATTTTCTGTTAAATCTGTGCCTGAGCCTTTCCGCCCTTGTTTTTCTGAAATTATGCCCGCCTGCAACCTTTGCAAAATCCTCCAACAGGCACGCATCCCATACCCTGTATCGTTCTCCTTCTGTCAGATTGGCCTTCATCTCATCTCTCACATCAAAACAATAGCAGGTGGGGCAGACATTATTGCACGAGCCGCACCCGTAGCAGATTTTGCCTATCTTTTCCCAGACAGGGCTGTTATAGCTGCCTGAGTAGAGAAGGGGGAGGGTGGATGCCTCGGCATTTATCGATGAGGTAAACGATTCGGCTTTTTTCTTTTGAAAAATATCTATTTTGCTCGCCTCTTTAAGAGTTGCCCTTCTTGTCTTTGTATACTTGAAAAGCAGTTCTTTCCCTTTTTGAGTTCCAATCTCTGCCAAAAAGCCTGAGCCGATGTCATGGAGAAAAATGTCAAAACCTGATTCAGCTTTCATTGTGTTTACGCTTTTGCAAAAACAGTGTTTATCAGGAAGGCAATCAATGCCTATGATAACCGTCCTTTCCCTTCTCTTGAGATAGTTTGCGTCCGGCGTCCCGTATGCAAAGACCCTGTCAAGCAGCCTTATCGCATGAATATCGCATGGATGCACTCCGAAAAGCGCCTGGTCATATGCCTCCACAACAGGCGCTATTTCCTCCCCCTGTCCCCCTCCAGAGGGGGAGAGAAAAGGTGTCCCCCTTTGGAGGGGGATAAAGGGGGAGGTTGGCGCACCCTTTTTAAATTTTAACAATGTTTCTTTTGGCGGGAATAGATATTGTTTTGGCGATAGATGAGTGGGGGTGTGGAGAAGGTTTAATTCATCAGGCGATGCAACCTCGCCATACATGGGAAAACCGTCTTTTCCCTGCTTACTGCCTGCAGGGACAAGTTTAACAGGACCGTAGACCCTGAATTCTTTTAACAGGCCTGTTACAAAAGAGGCAACCCCTTTTTTTGACAGGAATCTGTATTCCATAAAAATACAACCTAATATACCCTGTGGTAGTGCGAAACTTTAGCTTCGCCTTGAGTAGCGAGGCTGAAGCCTCGCACTACTCCTCTTCCTGTTTTTTAAAGTTGTAAGACAGAACCAAGCCATCCTTTATTGTAACTTCAAGGGTTGTCGTTGCAACCCTGCTTTGCCTTTCATTGACTATGAATCCTCCGAAATATGCAGGTGTTTTCTTTTCGGTATAAGCATATATCAAAACTTCGGTTCCGTCAGCCTTTGATTCTGTCTTTGTTGGATTTCCAAAGGTGTCAATAATAATATTTCTTGCTGTTAAACCTGGTTTTATATCCTCGGCCTGCGCCCTTGTTATTTTATTGCCCTCTGTTTGAATCTTAATTGATGCGCAGGCTGTAATGGTTATTGATATGAGCGCAATTGTCATTAATCTTTTCATGCCGCCTCAACTGCGTTTCTTGACTTGTTTTTAGCGCGATACATCGCCTTGTCAGCCAATTGAATAAGCTCTGACGCGTCTTTTGCGTCGTCAGGCAGAGAGGCAACGCCAAAACTGCCTGCCATTCTCAGGTTTAACCCCTCATCTTTCAAAAACACATTTTCGTATATGCTCAGCCGCAGCTTTTCGGCCATATGATATGCTTGCTTTTTGGAGGTTTGAGGCATTACTATTACAAACTCATCGCCGCCGTATCTGCAGGCTATATCTACCTTTCTAAGCCCGCCGGCAATAAGTTTTGCCACCTCGGTAAGGAGTTTACTGCCATTGAGATGACCGTGCGTGTCGTTTACGTCTTTGAACTTATCAAGGTCAAGGAAAATCATGGCAATATCGCTCTTATATCGCCTGGCCCTTTCCACCTCGTAATCCAGAAAACGGAATAAATATCTTGAATTGTATAATTTTGTCAGGTCGTCCGTTAAAGCCGCCTTCTCCAAACATCTTGTTTATAAGCTCTATTACCCCAAGACAACTTCCCCTGCTTTTCAAGGGCACGGCTATAATTGACTGTGTGGTAAATTTACTGGACTCATCTGCCTTTTTGCAAAACCGCGGATCTTTATTAACATCAGGCACAAGAAGAGATTCTCCGTGTTTGGCCACCCAGCCGGCGATGCCTTCGCCTATTTTAAATCTTAAATCTCTTATCTTATCCGCGCCCTCTCCAACGACTATCTCAAAATAAAGCTCATTTTTTTCCTCATCTATAAGGAAAAGAGACCAGTCTTTCGGCTGAAGCAGGTCGCTTATCTTCTCCATTACAATGTTTAAGATTTCCTTTAAATCAAGGGTAGATGTGATGGCTTTGCCTAATTCGCTGAATGTGGTGAGTTGTTTGAGCCGCTGGTCATGCTCGGAGGCAAAAGCCGTTTCACATTTTATTGTTTCCTGGGCTTCTTTTTCCATGTAAGAGGTCATCTTGCTTAAACCTTATCTTATTTATTGTTGCAAATCAAGGATTTAATCTCTTTAACACCATATCTCTATAGGCTTGCTGAAGCCTCCGTGTCAGTGCGCCAACCTTGCCGTTGCCGATTGAATTATCCTCTATTTTTACAAGCGGCGCTATTTCTATTATAGAATTGGTAAGAAACGCCTCTTTGCTGCGTATCAATTCATTTTTTGTTAAAGAGGTTTCTTCAACTCGGACGCCTTGATTCTTTGCAAGTTCAATTACCAGCCTTCTCGTCACCCCTGGAAGGATGCCGTCTGACAGGGGAGGGGTTTTAATACACCTTCCATCATAAATAAAGATATTTGTAATAGCGCCTTCGAGTATTTTATTCCCATCCGTAAATATTCCTTCCTGCGCCATTGTTTTTTTGGCTTGCAACAGCCCCATAACGTTCGGCAATAGGTTTAACGATTTGATATGGGGGATGCTTCGTTTATCGGATAAAAACACGGCGCCAATGCCTTTTTGCTGGAAATTTTTATGAATTTTGACATCCAATGGTTTTGCTATAATTGCTATGGTAGGTTTTAATTCTGCGGAAGGCGCTATTCCGCCATAATCAACCCCTCGTGATATTGTCAATTTTATGTAAGTATTTCCAGTAGTTATGTCATTTAATTCAAGTAATTTTTTAAGACAACCTGACAGGTATTTTTTATTGCTCTTGAATGGGATTCCGATTGTCTTGGTGGCGTTTGTTAGGCGCTCTAAATGCAAGTCGAGCGCAAACACCATTCCGTTGTAAGAGCGCATTGTTTCAAATATACCGTCTCCGTAAGCAAACCCTCTGTCAAATACAGATACCAATGCCTTATCTGCAGGCAAGAATTTACCGTTTAAGAAGACTATGTTGTTCACTTGAAAATCCCCCTCACCCTAACCCTCTCCCGCAAGGGGAGAGGGGACACAAGAAGTTCCCCCTCCCTTGATGGGAGGGGACAAAGGGGAGGGTGATAATTTTTATCGCCCTTTGTGTCTTTAAGACATGAAAGTTTCATTTCTTTTCTCCAGTTTCTTTCATCGCCTCAAAAAATGCCTTTGCCTTTAACATGGTCTCTTCATATTCAGCTTCCGGATTGGAATCAGCAACAATCCCGCCTCCAACATTCAGATATAAGTTTTTATCTTTTAAGACAGCAGTTCGTATGGCCATGGATAAATCCATGTTGCCGCAGAAATCAATATATCCGATTGCGCCTGTATATATGCCGCGGGGGGTCGGTTCTGTCTCTTCTATTATCTCCATTGCCCGTATTTTAGGAGCGCCGGTTACAGAGCCGCCGGGAAAGAGAGCCTTTATGCAATCTGCACGGCTGGTATTGTCCCGTATCTTTCCTTTGACCGTGGACACCATGTGATGGAGCGTGGCATAGGTGTAGACCTTTTGCAAAGGCCTCACCTTTATTGAACCGTAGTCGCAAATCTTTCCCAGGTCATTCCTCTCTAAATCCACAATCATTATGTGCTCTGAAAGCTCCTTGCCGCTCATTTTAAGCTCGTTGATAAAAGCCGCATCCTTTTGCGG
>JACRNK010000123.1 GCA_016234985.1 Deltaproteobacteria bacterium | reverse complement strand
TAACAAAAAAAGCGCGAAACAAGGCGCCGATAACTCGCTTAAGCTTATGCAAGGGCATATAGCCCGCCGCGCCGCCATGATGAGGTATGGCATCAGGGCTTTGGAACAGAAGGCCATTGAAGGTTTGAAGGAAGTAGATAATAAGATGGAGGCTTCAAAAAGGTGATGCGCTATAAGGGATTGCTTCTGCTGCCACTGATGTTATTTATATATTCATGCCAGGCAATACCTTCGAAATTCCAGCCAAGGGAAAACAAAAGCATGGCAGAGGCGGAAGAATATATAAATATGGCTCTTCGCGGGAAGGATTTTTCAGCAATAGACACGCTCCTTATGCTGACCGAGGAATATTTCAAAGAATCAAGCGAAATACTTAAAGAGGAAACGGCAAGATATGAGAACGAGCTTGGTCTTTACAGGGGCGGGAAAATAAAGCAAGAGCCGGCTGTTCCAAAGGCGGATCATGCCAGGATTATAAACGGATATAAGGCAATTATTCAAAAATATCCAAACAAGCCTGGGATGTCGTCTGCCTTGTATGTTCTGGGATATGCGCTATATGAACAGGGCGAGCTTGAGCAGGCTTTGAAAGTTTTTGAAGGATTCACAGAGAGATACAAGGAAAGCCCGTATTATACGGAGGTAAACTTCAGGCTTGGAGAAATATACTTTGACACAAGCCAATTCAGAGACGCGATAAATGCATACCAAAGGATATTAGACCGCCCTGATTCCATATTCTATGAAAAGGCCCTTTATAAATCAGGGTGGGCCTATTACAAGATGGATGATTATACCGGGGCCATTGATTTGTTCAGCCGGATTGTTGACATGAGAGGCCGTTCAGGCGAAGCGGCAGACAGCCTTGCAGGCGAGTCGTTTCATAATATTGTGCGCTCTATGAGCCGTATGAAATCTGTCAGGGATATTGAAGATGCAGCAGCGGTTATAAAGTTAAAAAGCTATGCCCCTGATGCGCTTTTGGAACTGGTCAGGTTATTTGTTCAGGAAACAAGATACGAGGAGGCCATATCAACATATAATATATTCAAAGCCCTTTTCCCTGATGATGCTGATTTGCCGATGCTCTATAAGGAAATGGCCGGGGTATATGAGAAGCTGAACAACAACGAAGAGGCATTGAGGATAAAAGAAGTGATAGTTGCAAACTACAACCCTACCGCAAAGTTATATGCGGAAAAATATCCGAATGGCAGCAAAGAGGTTGACAGGATTACAGCCGAGACGCTGCTTGATATATCAAAAGAATATCACAGGAAGGGCAGGGAAAAAAACGATTCCGAGGCATTTAAAAGGGCTGTTAAAGGGTATGAGCAATATCTGTACTATTTTCCGAACTCTGCAGACTACAAAGATGTAAATATCTTGCTTGCCGAAACATTGTTTGACGCAAAGGAATATGCCGATGCCGCAGTCAAATATGAATATATCATGCGTCTTTACAAAGGCCGGCCTCAGGGTGAAAAAGCGGCGTATGCGGCGCTCCTTGCCTACGAGCTTATTGCCGCGCAGGACGTTAAAAAGATGGAAGTGTCTGCGGCTGCCGTTAAAAGGATAGTGGATTACTGTAAAATGGAATTTTCAGGGAGCGCCGGTTTAGAGAACCTTATATATAAGGCTGCGGATGTTTACGCAAGGCTTGGATATTACCGTGAGGCAAAGGATATTGTTTCTCCATTGCTTAAAGGGAGCAGCCAATCTTATGCGTATAAAAAAATGGGCGAAATATATATTGCGGAAAAAGACACCCCGTCAGCCATAGATGCCTATGCCTCGGCGCTGAAGGCATCTAATGAGTGGGGCAGATATACATACAATCAGGGGACACGGCCGGCTTTAAGACCGTTATAGGGCTTATAAAGGAGTATTATCCGCATTCAAAATGGACCAAGGCCATTCTTGTAGAGGCTGGAAAGAAGATGGAACAAAATAGCAGTCCTGCGGAATCGGCTCTTCTATTTGAAGAGGCGGCAAAATTTTCTCAGGACAAACAGGAATCTCAGCAGCTTATACTTGCGGCAGCAGGGGTTTTGGAAAGGTCAAAGGAATATGACAGATTGGAGGCATTGTTAATTAAATATAGCGCATCTAATGAATTCAGTTTGCAGGGAAAGGCAGAGGCCCTTTATATCCTCGGTTCTGCGCAGATAGCCTCAGGCAAGAACAAGGCAGGGAAAGAGACCCTCACTGCTGCGCTAAAAACGGCAAAGCTGGCAGGCAATGAGCCGTATGCAGCGAGGGCAAGATTTAAATTGGCTGAGGAAAAGACAGACGTTTTTTTAAAACAGCCTATTGAGCAGCCTTTTGAAAAAAGCCTTAAGGCAAAAGAATCGCTTATGAAGGAGATACTTGACGACTATAAATATGTCATAACAAACAAGGTTGCTGAACTTCTGCCCGAATCATTCTACAGGATGGGGCTTGTTTTTGAAGGTTTTAGAGACGCCCTGCTAAGCTCCGAAAGACCGGCAGACCTGTCTAAAAAGGAACTTGAAGATTATAACTTTCTTCTTGAAGAAAAGGCATATCCGCTGGAAGAGCAGGCGGTTAAGGCATACGAGGCCAGCTTAACAGCGTCCGTGGAATACGGCGGCAATGAGCTGATTCAAAAGGATATTGTAAGACTTTCCGTGCTCAGGCCTGCCGCATACAAACGGGAATTTGATTCAGGCGGGCTTGTTCCGTTATTTATGCCGCACGGGCTAAAGGGTGGCGCAAAAAAGGAGTTGTTGGAATCGCTTAAATCAGGCCGCCAGACGCCGGAGATATACGAGGCTCTGGGCGCAGTATTTATTGAGGAGGGCTCTCTTGCATCAGCGGCAGAGGCATACAAAAATGCAATAATGATAGGCGGCCCTGCAAGGTCTATGATAAACCTTGGGGGCATATATCAGATACAGGGCAAGGAGGAACTTGCGCTTAAATATTATAAAGATGCGGAGGCCATAGAGCCTTTAAACCCGTATCTCAATTATAATCTCGGCGTTCTTCTTTTAAACAAGACGGATGTTAAAGGCGCGGCAGCGCGATTTAAAAAAGCGGCCGGCCTTAACTATAAAAACGGAAATGTAAATCCGGCTATGGCAAAGGCATTCTTGTTGAGCGGCGAGGTGGATGAGGCCATTAATATTTACAGGAGAATGGCGGAGGAGAGGCCGGAGGAGGCATCGCTGCACAAGGAGATTGGAATAGCGTATGAGCTTTACAAAAAGGACTACAAAGAGGCCTTAAAACATTACAGCAAATATGTTACATTAGACGGCAAAGATTCGGAAAAGGTAAAAAACTGGATAGAGGTGGTCAAGGCAAGGGCGGGTGTCAATTGATGAGGGTCATATCATTTTTTGCATTTTTTATATTATTGATTATTGCGGCAGCGGCATCTTTCGGGTATGCGGACGACAACAACAACAATAATCATGCTCAGCCTGAAAAACAGGAGATTATAACCAGGACCATACGAATAGAGGGTTCGCCTGAAAAGCCCAGAGTAATTTTTATCGTCCCCAAGGCAAGGTTGTGGGATGTCAATATCAGCCACAAGAGTTTTTTAAAGGAATTGCTTGAGCCTGCATATCCTGGTTTATCGATTGCCGGCTCCGGCAGCAAAAAATAAGGTTATTTCGTAAAGAAAGTTGTTTTATTTTAAAAACTTTATTGGAAAGCGGCATGGAGATTTTTTCAGCCAAAACATTATAACAGAAAAACAAAATCCCCCTTTTGTCCCATTTGTTAAAGGGAATAAGGGGGATTTTGACAAAGCAGGCTAATTCACCAGCAAAGTCGGTTTCTACTACGGAAGCGTCAATGCCGCTGATTTTAATATATCTGCGGCATAGGGGTCTATGTTTTTGCCTGTCTGCGCGTCAAGGTAGTTTATGAACGCACCGATAGCTCCGTTTTGAATCTGTTGCGCAAGGCTTGTTGCTGTGCCTTTGTTGTCTATGAGACCCATGTTGTAGAAGAGCCATATCAGCTCTATCAAAGATGCGGAAGATACGGTTACATTGAATGTTACGGTTTTAGACGAGGTGTTGCCTGCTATGTCAGAGGCCTGGACTGTAAGCGTATGGCTTCCTGCGCCGAGTTCGTATAGTTTTATAGTATCTCCGCTTGCCACGTTTCTGCCGTCTATGTTAGCTGATACTGCGCCTACACCTGAGCCTTCATCTGTAACTGTAAAGCCAACAATAATGCTGTTGGAAATAGGATAGTCTCCTGCAACAGGGTTTGTTATGGTTATTACAGGAGGGGTTGTGTCAATAGGTACAATGTGCCCTATTGCAAGGGAATGCCACCCTCCCCCTGCAACAGCAGTAGCCTCGGTAAGCCCGGCTACCTGCACGGGCGTCAATCTGGTGTTGTTAGTCCCATCCCCAAGCTGGCTCCCACCGTTATATCCCCACGCCCAGACTGTTCCATCGCTTTTTATTGCAAGAGAATGTGCCATTCCACCTGCAACAGCAGTAATGCCTGTAAGACCCAAGACCTGAACAGGAATTGATTTATCATTACCCAAATCCCAATTACCACCTGTCCCATCCCCAATCTGGCCACCCCAGTTAGCTCCCCACGCCCAAACTGTTCCATCTTTTTTTAATGCAAGGGAATGACCAATTCCTGCTGAAACAGTAGTAATGCCTGTAAGGCCTAAGACCTGAACAGGAATATTGCTCGAATTAGTTGTCCCATCCCCAAGCTGCCCCCAGCAGTTATACCCCCACGCCCAGACTGTTCCATCGTTTTTTATTGCAAGGGAATGCCCGCCCCCTACCGCAACAGCAGTAATGCCTGTAAGACCCAGGACATGAACAGGAATATTGCTCGAGTTATTTGTCCCATCCCCCAGCCGGCCATACCAATTATATCCCCACGCCCAGACTGTTCCATCGTTTTTTAATGCAAGGGAATGCCCGTCCCCTACCGCAACAGCAGTAATGCCTGTAAGACCCAGGACCTGAACAGGGGTTGATTTACCATAAGGCCATACAGTTTCCGTTGTCCCGTCTCCGAGTTGGCCGTAATAGTTATCTCCCCATGCCCAGATAGTTCCGTCGTTTTTTAATGCAAGGGAATGTGCCGATCTCCCTGCAATTGCAGTAACATTGGTAAGACCCAAGACCTGGACAGGGGTTGGTTTATCCCCACTGAATGTCCCGTCACCAAGCTGGCCAGACCCGTTATGTCCCCATGCCCAGACAGTTCCATCATTTTTTAACGCAAGGGAATGCAGATATCCCCCTGCAACAGCAGTAACGCCTGTAAGACCCAAGACCTGGACAGGGGTTGGTTTATCCCCACTGAATGTCCCGTCACCAAGCTGGCCATACCAGTTATATCCCCACGCTGCCACTTCACCGGCTGCATGGACATTTTTTGCTGATATGCCGGCAATGGTTAAAACCATGAGCAGCGCGGTTAAAACAAGTTTCATCTTTTTCATAGAAACACCTCC
Source organism: Deltaproteobacteria bacterium (assembly GCA_016234985.1). Taxonomy (GTDB): domain Bacteria; phylum Desulfobacterota; class GWC2-55-46; order UBA9637; family UBA9637; genus JACRNJ01. Next base: position 2,302 of record JACRNK010000123.1, on the reverse strand, counting down.
TTAATTCCTTCCTTATATATCTTGGAAAACGGTATTTGTCAAATTGTTTTTAGATGTTTTTAGATTGTTTTTAAATCTGATTTTTAGATATAATGCAACTTATTATGAAAAGCGTTAGACATGCAATTGTTCCGCTAATCCTTATTACCATAGTTGCTGTTATATTATCTCTTGCCACTTATAAGAGAAATATCCTATGGGGAGAAAAGTATCTTATGTGGCTGGATAATGTAAGTAAAACGCCTAAAAAGTGGAGGTCGCATAATGGTCTTGGAATTGCCTATTCGAAGCAAGGTCTGATAGATGAAGGAATGAAAGAGTTTCTGACTGCAATAAGATTGAAGCCTGACGATGCAGAGGCGCATAATAACCTCGGAATTGCTTACTCTAATCAAGGCCGGATAGATGAGGCAATAAAGGAATTTCTGACTGCAATAAGATTGAAGCCTGATTATGCAGAGGCCCATTATAACCTTGGATTTGTCTATTTTTTTAAACAGGGTCGGTTGGATGAAGCAATGAAAGAATATCTGACTGCATTAAGATTGAAGCCTGATCTTGCAGAGGCGCATAATAACCTCGGAATTGCCTACTCTAATCAAGGCCGGTTGGATGAAGCAATGAAAGAATATCTGACTGCATTAAGATTGAAGCCTGATCTTGCAGATGCCCATTATAACCTTGGGCTTGCTTATAAGGCAAAAGAATTAAAATATGAGGCCAGAAAGGAGTTTGAAATAGCTTTGAAACTAAACCCGTATGATGCAGATGCCAAACAGGCTATAGAATCGCTTGAAAAGTGATTTTTTAAAGAAAAGGAAAAAGACTACAGATGGCATTTGTAGTTTAAAAAGCGCTGGGGGTCTCAAAGATGCACGAAAAGGTCTTGTTTTGGTTGAAAAATCTCAATGCCGCTTTTAGGCTGCTTTTCAACTAAAATACGAAAGAACCAAAAAATAAAGGAGGCAACAAAAATGGAAGCAATCGCATCTTTTTTCAGAGACGGCGGCATATTTATGTATCTTATACTTGCCGTGTCCATGGTAGGCATGGCCATAATTGCAGACAGGGTAATTCACCTTGTGCTCAAATATAATGTTGACGCAAGAACCTTGTGGAAAAAGGTCAGCGTATGCATACATGAGGGGGATATTCAAAAGGCGCGCTCATTCTGCAGAAACTCCGGCGCCCCCCTTGCCAGGGTGTTTGATACCGGGCTTTCTCATTATGGAGGGAGCGAGAGAAATCTGCAAAATGCAATAGACGAGATATCTCTTGAGGTAATACCTGCTATAGACAAGCGGATATCCCATCTTGCAATGACCGCAAATATAGCGACGCTTCTCGGGCTTCTCGGCACGATACAGGGTTTAACTCAGGCGTTTTCAGCGGTAGGCAGCGCCGACCCATCGCAGAAGGCGGCGCTGCTTGCAAGCGGCATATCCATTGCGCTTTACACCACTGCCTTCGGCCTTGTTGTCGCCATACCCATGCTTGTCATGTATTCAATACTGCAGGCCAGGGCCCACCGGATAGTTGATGAGATAGATGAATTTTCGGTAAAACTGATAAACCTCATGGTCAGCAATAAGCAGGACAGGAGGGGAGATGGCGCGCAGGCCAAGTAGGAAACGTCATCATAGTTTTTTGGGCGACGATATAAACCTCATACCTGTGATGAATATATTTATGGTGCTTATCCCGTTTCTGCTTCTGACAACTGTTTTTGCAAAGACTGCCCTCATAGATATATATCTTCCCAGCGAAGCGCCCTCCGATAAAAAGGCTGCTCAAGCCAATCCGGCTGAGGTTTTGACCATACATATGACCGGTAGCGGCTTTGCCTTTAGCGGCCTTGGCAATGGAATGCCTGCCATAATCAGGAAGGACGGGATTTTTGACTTTGAGCTGCTTGCAAGAAAAGTTGCAGAGGTTAAGGCTCAGCATTCTGACAGGGAAGAGGTAATAATCCTTTTTGAGCCGGATATACATTACGACCTTGTGATAAAGGCAATGGATGCGGCAAGAGAGATTGTTGAAATCAAAGACGGAAAAGCCGTGAGAAAAACATTATTCCCTATGGTTTCTGTGGGAGAGCATGCAGGAGAAGGGAAATAAAACTATGCCTGCCGGACCTTCAAGAAAAAGACGGGTAAGAAGGGGCTCAGCGGTTGCTTATCTGAGCATGGTCTCGCTTATGGATATGTTTACCATTGTGCTCCTCTTTCTCCTGCAATCTTTCTCAACCGAAAGCGAGACATTTGCCGTTTCGCCTAAATTCAAACTGCCTGCATCAACAGCC
>JACRNK010000147.1 GCA_016234985.1 Deltaproteobacteria bacterium | reverse complement strand
ATTTCAAAGTTCTCATTCAGCATAAAGGCATTGAAACCCCGGAGCTTAAGGGTTTTAGTTATAAAGACTTGAAATACACCTTGTAAAGAAAGGAGATGCTATGACAGAGGAAATGGGGTTTTCAGGCAGCGGCGAATGGTCGGCGGATGAATGGACAAAAGAATGGACAATCCATGTTGGCAAGGCGTATCATTGTTTGAAATGCGGAACAATGGCAATGGTTACAAAGGGCGGGGTCGGCGTTATGGAGCCCAAGTGCTGCGGCAAGAATATGATTCCGGTGGAGAGGCCTGATGACATCAGATAAGAATATCCTTGGCCAGGTTTACAGATGCCCTTTGTGCGGCGCAGAGATTTCTGTAATAAAGAGTGGCAAAGGCAGCTTAAAACCGATATGCTGCAATACAGAGATAAGAAAGGAGCAAAAAATCATGGAAGAAAAAAAAGAGAAAAAACATGTTTGCAGCATCTGCGGCAAGCCGTCAGAGGCCACCATATGTCACCCTTGCGAGGAAAAGATAAGGGGCGAGGCGCTGGAAAAGAAGAAAGAGGTGGACAAGGCAGGAAGGACTGATACAGGCAGACGGTAAGGATGTGGGGGCAGGTTTAAAAATCTGCCCCCCGGAAAACGCAATTTTGATTTTTTCAGAGGAGGCTCATGATGGAAAAAGCTATAGAGAACCTTAAAATAGCTGTCCGCACCGAAATAGAAGGCTACGATTTTTATATTTCAGCCTCAAATATTATGGAAGATAAACATGCTAAAACCGTATTCCGCCATCTGGCCAAGGAAGAGCTTGAGCATATAAATGCATTAACAGCCATAAGCAAGTCATTGGAAACCGGCGGCGACTGGCTTGCGTATAAAGATGCTGTTGCTTTGGATTTTAGCAAAAGCGGGGCGCCTATCTTTCTTGAAGAGAACGAGCTCACAAAAAAGTTAAAGCAAAACAGAACCGAATTAAATGCCATAACAATTGCTGTAGAGGCGGAGGAAAAGGCTGTGGATTTTTATTCCGGGCTGCTTAAGGCAGGAAGAGAACCTGAAGAAAAGACTGTTCTTGGAAAGATTCTTGATATGGAAAAAAACCACCTTAAACTTTTAAGATGGGAGCGGGAAACTGATAACTGTTCACTGGTAACTGACTATGCTATATGATGTAATTGTATCAGGCTTGGGGCCTGCCGGCGCAACAGCCGCGTATGAGCTTGCATCAAAAGGATTAAATGTCCTTGCCTTTGACAAGGAGAACTTTCCAAGATACAAGCCGTGCGGCGGATGCGTCTCTTTAAAGGTTGAAAAGATATTGCCGTTTGACTTTAAATCCGTTGCAGAAGATACAACCTACGGCGTTGTTTTTACCTACAGATCAAAAAGACCCATCCCTGTTATATCCCGGAAACCGGTCGGCTACAATGTAAACAGAGACAGATTTGACAACCTTTTAAAGGAAAAGGCAAAACAGGCAGGCGCTGCTGTCAGGGAAGGAGAAAGGGTAAAGGGTATTGAAGAATGTGATGATTATGTCCATGTTAAAACATCCGAAGGGATATATAAGACAAGGATTTTGATAGGCGCGGATGGGGCCGGCAGCATAGTCAGCAGAGAAATTTTGGAATTTAACCCGAAGATGTGCGCTGTGGCAATTGAGGCTGAGATTCCTTTTGAGGGGGAAAGACTGGCTGCGCTAAAGGGAAGGCTCCTGATAGACTTTGGCTGCATCCCGCATGGATACGGGTGGGTTTTTCCTAAAGGCAAAAATCTTTCGGTGGGTATTGCCGGCATCTCTGACAAGGTAAAAGGCAGGGTAAAGGAATATTTTGGCGATTTTGTTAAAAGAGAAAAAAGCCTTTCCGGCCTGAATATGAATGATATGCACGGATGGACGATACCATACTTTCATGACACGGGGCAGAGGATAACAAAAGCAAGGGTTCTGGCAGTTGGCGATGCAGCCCATCTGGTTGACCCGTTTCTGGGCGAGGGCATATACTATGCTATAAGAAGCGCTCAGCTTGCCGCAAAGATTGTTTCAGAGGAGATAAAGAATAATGAGTTTGACTTAAACCGGTATGATGAACTGGTAAGGGCAGAATTATATCCTGAATTAAGGGCAGCGGCCAAATTGGGGAGATTGGTCTATAGTTTCCCTGGATTATGGTATAATATATTGGAAAGCGAGCCATCCCTGATGGAGAGTTATTATGATGTCATTAGAGGCGAGAAAAAATACGAGGGTTTCTATAAAGACATAATATCCAGAATTAAGACAAGGCCGTGGAAATTAGCAATAAGATGGATAAAAGGATTTTTCAGGAGTAAAGGGAGGTGATGAACATGAAGAGGTTTATGCTGAGGAGAGTGGCGCATTGCAGTGACGGATGCCATACATTGTCCCGGGCATGACATTAAACTGCCCGCTTTCCCGTTTAGATACATAACGGGACAAGTTTATTTTTACGAAGCTGATACTTATGGGTAGATTAAAAAATAAACTTATAGCAAAGCTCTTCACACAATTTCCATCACTTGTGGAGCGATGGGTTAAAAATACCGCGCCGTTCCCGTTTAAATACATAACGGGACAAGGGAAAGTAGAAGGCATTCCGTGGACAACCCTTACAAAACCCATCAAAGACTGCAACATAGCCATTGTAACTACCGCCGGCATTCATCTGAAAAGCCAAAAACCATTTGACATGAAAGACCCAAACGGCGATCCTACTTATAGGGAAATTCCAAGAGACACCCTCAAAGAACAACTCATAATAACCCACGACTATTACGACCATAAGGATGCGGATAAAGATATAAATATTGTCTTTCCCATAGACAGGTTCAAAGAGATGAAAGAGGCCGGAGAGATAGGGGATATTGCGGAAATAAATTTTGGTTTTATGGGGCATATAGACGGCAGGCATATTTATACGCTTATAAATGAAACTGCTCCAGCAGTTGCAGAAAAATTAAAAACACAAAATATTGATGCGGTTCTTTTAACCCCCGGCTGAGGCCTCTGCAATCGGTCCGTGGGGCTGATACAAAGAGAGATAGAAAAATACGGCATCCCGTGCATAAGCATATCAATAGCCCGCAAGTTCACTGAAGAAATCAAACCGCCGCGCGCTGTTTTTTTAAGATGGCCTCTTGGGCATCCCCTTGGAGAACCATACAATGTCAAACAGCAGATGTTTGTTTTAAAAAAGGCATTTGAGGCTTTAATGAATATAAAGGAACCGGGGGCTATCATAGACCTTAATTACAGATGGAGAAGACATGAAGATATGGGATAGAAATATTTT
>JACRNK010000103.1 GCA_016234985.1 Deltaproteobacteria bacterium | reverse complement strand
TTTAAAAAGTAAAGCCTTTTCCCCTTACCTGCTCTATGGCGTTACAGGAAGCGGGAAGACATTTGTCTACCTCAAGGCGCTGGAGCAGGCTGTGAATCTCGGCAAACAGGCTATATTTCTGGTGCCTGAAATATCTCTCACACCGTGGCCTGTTAAATATCTGACTGCCATGTTTCCCGGCAGGGTTGCGGTTCTTCACAGCGGCCTTTCTGACGGAGAGCGGTATGACGAGTGGGACAGGATAAGACAGGGGAAGGCGGATGTGGTTGTCGGCGCAAGGTCTGCGCTTTTTGCGCCATTGAAAAATCCGGGGCTTATCATCGTTGACGAGGAGCATGAATCTTCATATAAACAGGAAGACGGAGTAAGATATCATGCAAGGGATTTAAGCCTTATGATGGCTAAGATGCTCAATCTGACTGTTGTGCTTGGCTCAGCCACCCCTTCTATGGAGACATTCTATAATGCAAAAAACGGCAGGATTACGCCGCTCCATCTTACGAAAAGGGTTGAAGACAGACCGATGCCGAAGGTGGAACTGGTGAATATGAAAATACAGGGGCAAGGGGCAAGGGGTAAGGGGCAAGAGGAAAATAAAAAAGGAATTATCTCGGAAGAGCTTCAACATCTTATGCTGCAAAATCATGAGATTGGTTATCAGACCATTCTTTTTCTGAACAGGAGGGGATTTTCAAACTTTCTAATCTGCAATGACTGCGGCCATAGCTTTCAGTGTTTGAACTGCAACGTATCGCTTACGATGCACAAATCCCCCCATCCCCCCTTTGCAAAAGGGGGGCAAGGGGGGACTTTAAAGTGCCACTACTGCGATATGTCCGCTCCGATTCCTGATATATGCCCAAAATGCCAGAGCTGTCATATAAAGCCGATAGGCATAGGCACGGAACAACTTGAAGAAGAGGCAAGAAAAATATTATCTGTAGGGGCGAACGGCCGTTCGCCCCTACACGCAAGGGTCGCCCGTATGGACAGAGACACGACAACAAAAAAAAGGTCTCATCATAAAATATTAGATGCAGTTCTTCAAGGTGATGTGGATGTGCTTGTCGGAACGCAGATGGTTGCAAAGGGGCATCACTTCCCGGATGTTACATTAGTTGGGATTGTATCTGCGGACACATCTATAAATATCCCTGATTTCAGAAGCTCACATTTCAGCTTATAACGCAGGCAGCAGGAAGGGCAGGGAGAGGCAGCGCTCCGGGCGAAGTTATTGTGCAGACCTTCAACCCCGACCACTTCTGCCTTAAATGGGCGGCAGAGCAAAACTATGAAGCGTTTTTTGAAGAGGAGCTTAACAATAGGAAAGAACTCTTCTATCCGCCGTTTTCAAGGCTTGCGCTCATAAGGTTTGAAGGAAACAAGGAAGCGGATGTGGAGGCTGCGGCCAAAAAGGCAAAAAGGTTTGCGGACAGTCTGCCGGAGAATGATTTTAAAAAAAGTGTAGCTGTGTTCGGCCCTGCTCCAGCCTTTTTCTCCAAGCTCAAGGGGAAATACCGGTGGCAGATGCTGCTCAAGGGTAAAAATGTGAAACCCCTTCATGAGTTTATAGCAAGCCTTTTAAAAGAGTTGGAAAAAAGGCCTGACAAGGTTAAGCTTGTTGTTGATATTGATCCGGCAACTACAATTTAGAGAATTGAAGACTAATGAGGAAAAAGGGCAGGATGCTCTCTATACAACAAAGATTAAACATGTTGAAAATATGCGCATTAAATGTATAATAAAACCATGAAATTTGAATGGGATGATGACAAAAGCAAAACTAACAAGGAGAAGCATGGTATTGATTTTGAAATGGCAAAGGGGATATGGCTGGATGAAAACCGTATTGAAATCCAAGCCCCATATCCTTTGGAAAGCAGATGGGTCATAATAGGCAAACTCAATAACAAGGTTTGGACTGCCATATACACTATGCGCAGCGGTAAAATAAGGATAATTTCAGTAAGGCATGCAAGAAAAAGGGAGGTAGAACTATATGAAGAAGAAAAGGCTTGCTAAAAGCAGTGTTGAATTTGACCGCCGTTTTGATTCTGGCGAGGATATACATAACCTCATAGACATATCCCGTGTAAAGATAGTGCGTCACGGCAAAAAGGTCAGGGTAACACTTGATATTGCCGAATCTCTGGTTAAAAAGATTGACGAAATACGCGAAGAGATAGGTGTAGACCGAGGGGCATTAATCAAGGTCTGGCTTCAAGAGAGGGTGAGGCAGGAAAAGGGGCTGTCGGGGACAGAGGAATAAAACAAAAAACCGTTTACCTGCGAAACTTGTGGTAATCCTAAATACGGGAGATGTTCTATTTTTCTTTTTTAAAATTTTGTCTATCATAAAAAATTTGTGTTTTAATATGATTTTCCCGCAGCCTGCTAATTCTCCAATTCCCTAATCCTCTCAATTATTGTATAATAAACCCATGTCCATATTAGAAATACTCAAATACCCTGACCCATTCCTTAAGATAAAGGCCAAACCTGTATCAAGGATAGACGAAGAGACAAGGAAGCTTATTTCTGCTATGATTGAGACCATGTATTTCGCCAGAGGCATAGGTCTTGCCGCAACACAGGTCGGCGCGGATAAAAGGATTGCGGTTCTGGATGTCCCTGCAGAGCAAAGGGCAGGGGGCAGGGGGCAAGGTGAAAACCTCATTGTCCTGATAAACCCGGAGATAATTGCCCATGAAGGCGAAACAAAATATGAAGAAGGCTGTTTAAGCGTTCCTGGTTTTACCGCGGATGTAAAAAGATTTGCGACTGTAGTTGTAAAGGGTCTGGATAAGAATGGAAAGGGATTGGAAATCAATGCAGGAGGGCTTCTTGCCATTGCCCTTCAGCACGAGATGGACCATCTTGACGGCATATTGTTTATCGACAGGCTGAGCAAATTAAAGAGGGATATAATTAAAAGAAAGATTAAGAAGGCTATTGAAGATGAAAAAAAGCAATTATAGGATAATTTTCATGGGCACGCCTGAGTTTGCGGTCCCGTGTTTAAAGGCATTGATTGAGTCAGGCGAAGATGTTGTTGCAGTGGTAACACAGCCTGATAAGCCCAAGGGAAGAGGAAAGCATTTAACCCCCCCGCCTGTAAAGGAGCTTGCCCTTAGATGCGATATCCCTGTGCTTCAGCCTGAAAAGATCAAGGATGAGCTGTTTATAAATGCGCTTAAGGATCTTTGTCCTGATGCTATAGCGGTTGTCGCATATGGAAAGATTTTACCGAAAGCTGTTCTTGACATTCCCCCAAAAGGTTGTATCAATGTCCATGCGTCTCTTTTGCCGAAATACCGCGGCGCAGCGCCTATAAACCGGGCGATAATAAACGGCGAAAAAGAGACCGGCATAACCACAATGCTTATGGATGAGGGCATGGATACAGGCGATATGCTGCTGACTGAACGGGTTGAGATAAAAGATGATGATACGGCAGCCGGTTTGCGCGACAGGTTAAAATATATTGGAGCGGAGTTGCTTATAAAAACCATCAAAGGCATTGAATCCGGGACAGTAAAACCAATAAAACAAGACGATTCTCAGGCAACCTATGCGCCGATGCTCAAAAAAGAAGACGGCCGCATAGACTGGACGCTGAAGGCGGAAGAGATTAGAAATCTTATACGAGGCTTAAATCCCTGGCCAGGCGCGCATACGAGGTGGGAAGGCAAACAAATCAAGATATTTAAAAGTTCGGAGTTTGGAGTTCGGAGTTCGGAGTTGAGAAATGAAGAACCCGGGACAGTAATCAATGTCTCTGCTGATGGAATTTGTGTTGCAACAGGGAAAGGTAGTTTGCTCATCACAGAATTACAGCCTGAAAATAAAAACAGGATGAGCGCCACAGAGTTTATACGAGGGTATAAAATTGCCAAAAACCAAATCTTTGATTGAACGGGAGGCGCAGTGGAACGGCAGTTCCGGGAGCGTCCCATACAGGCCTGCCAAAGGGGTTTTTTGCCAAAGGGGTTTTTATCGGGCTTCTCGGCCTTTGCGCATTTATTATCCTGTTTGCAGGTTTTTTCTTCTGGTATATTCCGTCAGTGGGTCTGGTTAATATTCACCCTGCGCTTCCGATTATTCTTGGCGCCGCGCTTGCTATAATAATCCTTATCCTCGTAGGAGGGGCTGTTGGTATAAGCCTTGCCATTATAACAGGAAGCGAAAAAGGAAGGGATATATTCCATTCGTATAAGTTCAGGGGCATCCTGATAAAATTTTTTCTTCCCCTTATGATAATGGCGGGCAGCCTCTTAAGAATACCAAAGATAAGGATAGAGCAGTCGTTCATAGAGATAAACAACCAGCTTGTCAGGGGAATGGGGAAGCGGTTTAAGCCGGAGAGGATACTTATCCTGATGCCTCACTGCATCCAATATATTGACTGCAAAATAAAGGTGACACAGAATGTCCGAAACTGTGTCGGATGCGGCAAGTGCGAGATATCAGAACTGCTTGGGCTTTCCGAAGAGTTCGGCATAGACCTCTTTGTGTCAACCGGCGGAACTATCGCCAGAAGAAAGGTCTATGAAAAAAGGCCCAATGCCATTGTGGCAGTGGCGTGCGAGAGGGATTTGACGTCAGGGATTCAGGACGCCTACCCGCTGCCTGTGCTTGCTGTTGTAAATAAAAGGCCCCAGGGCTATTGCATGGGCACAGGCGTTGAGATAGCTGATGTTAGAGACGCAGTAAGAGGGCTTTTGGGATAGGTATGGATTTTTAATCTTGGGTATGCTAATCTCAAATCTCAAATTTGAAATTGCATTTATGGAGGGATAATAAAGTGAAAAAGGTTCTTTTGGTGGACGATGTTAAGCTCTTCCTTGAATTGGAGAAGACCCTTCTCGCAAACAGAAGCAACCTCCAGATATTTACGGCCACATCGGGCCAGGAGGCCATAGACATACATAAAAAAGAAAAAGTTGACCTCATCCTATGTGACTTATATATGCCGGGGATGAACGGCAACGAGGTGTGCAATATCATAAGAAAGGATGCCAACCTTAAGAACGTGTCTATTATAATAGTTACGACAAGCGCCAAGGACGTTGATATGTGCCTTGGGGCAGGGGTAAATGATGTTGTGCTCAAGCCCATAAACCCCGCGGAGCTTTTAAAAAAGGTCGGGAAATATATTGACGTGCCTGTCAGGCGCGACATCCGTATCCTTGCAAGGATAGGGGTGGAGGGCGCAAGAGGGATGCCGCCGGAATCATTTCTTGGCAATACAATAAATATCAGCGCGAGCGGCGTTTTAATAGAAACAGGCCATGCCCTTTCCATGGGGGAAACCGTATCCTGTTCATTCTTTGTGCCTGGCAATTCTACGCCGATAACTGCTGCTGGCGAGGTGGTAAGAAAGGCAGACGGCAGAGAGCCTGGAATGAATTATTACGGCATCAGATTTATGGATATAAAGGAAGAGGATAAGCTGGGGTAAAGATGTTTTTTAGTATCAAATTGAGGTTTTGGAATGAAAAAAGCGCTGCTTGTTGATGATGTAAAACTATTTATAGCAATGGAGAAGTCTCTTTTAAACAGGCAAAATCTCCAGATATTTACAGCCAATTCCGGCCCTGAGGCTATAATAATACATAAAAAAGAGCAGGTTGATTTAATACTCCTTGACCTGAATATGCCCGGCATGAATGGGGATGAGGTGTGCAGAATCATAAGGAGCAACGATAGTCTTAAGGCTGTGTCAATAATCATGGTTACCACAAGCTCAAAGAAGGAAGATATTGAGATATGCATGAATGCAGGCGCAAATGATTATATAACAAAACCTATAAACGCAACTGAGCTCTTGAACAAAGTCGGCAAATATCTGGATATACAGCACAGGCAGGATCTTCGGGTTCTCTCAAGGATAGAAGTTAAGGCTCAAAAGGGAAATAGAGAATTTTTATCATACGCTGTGAATATTTCAATCAGCGGCATGCTTTTGGAATCCGCTGACGACATAAACATGGGTGATATGATTAAGACCTCGCTGTTTCTTCCCGGCAGTTTCCATGCAATAAATGTGGAAGGCACGGTTGTAAGAAAAGTTGAAAACGGCGCCGGTAAAATGCCCCATTATGGCGTTAAGTTTTTAAATATCACGGAAAAAGACATGGAAATTATTGAAAAGTATGTAGACAGCCAGAAAGAGTGATATATGACTTTAATTGCCAAAGCACAATAGTTGGTTGTTAGAATTTCCTATTCCCCTTTATCAGCGCCTCCATCAATTTAATCACGATCTTTTGAGGTTCAGGTCGGAGTTTTTTAAATAGTTCCATGCACCATTTGTTTTTGGCATTACCTCCCGTAATTTGCTATAATCCCTTGCATGAAGAAATTAAGGCTTTACCTTGATACATCCGTCTGGAATTTCTATTATGCCGATGATGCGCCGGAAAAGAAGGAAGTAACCAGACGCTTTTTGAAAACCTCAAATCAGACCGTTATCATATCTACTCTTCTTCCGTGGTTGTCAGGGAGATTGAAAACGCAGACAAGAAAACAGTTTCAGATTTGGTAAGCCTTATAAAAAGGTACCCGCCGATGATGTTGGAGGTTACAGGCGAAATTGATGAATTGGCCGATATTTATATTGCCGAAGCCATTGTTCCCGGAAAGAAAAGAGATGATGCGCTGCATATAGCCATTGCGACAGTTTATGAGATGGACGCATTGGTAAGCTGGAATTATAAGCATTTGGCCAATCTTTCCAAAAAAGAGAAGGTGCGCGCGGTAAGTATTTTACAAGGCTATCTGAAAGAATTGGAAATGATAACCCCTATGGAGGTGATTGACGATGAATGAATCAAAAAGACTGAAACAAGTATGGAAATGGAAAGAAGAGGTCTATCAAAAGACAAAAAACATGACAAGGGATGAACGGATCAGGTATTTTAATGACGGATTGAAAGATTTTGTAAAAAAGACAGGGATTAAGAAAATTACCGAAAAAAGAGCGGCATAAATATATAGGAGTTCTTGCTTTTTAATGTCCTTTAAAGTTTTCGTGCTGGCAGGAGTTTCCTCCTGCCGCCACAGGTATATATAGACAGCCAGAAGGGCGGCGCAGCATAGCCGGCTAAAATCTCGGACCGCCTGCCATCGCCTCCAGCCTCTTTATCCTCTCCTCAACAGGGGGATGAGTGCTGAAAAGTTTTAAGAGACCGCCGCCTCTTAAAGGATTCACGATAAACATATGGGCGGTCGCCTGATTTGCAGCCATAGGAAAGGCATTATTGCCGCGTTCAAGTTTTCTCAATGCGTTCGCAAGTGAAAGCGGATTGCCTGTTATCCTTGCCCCGCCTTCATCCGCTCCGTATTCCCTTGAGCGGGATATCGCCATCTGGATAATCATTGCCGCCAGAGGCGCAACAATCATCATGACAATAAGCGCTATCGGGTTTCCGCCGCGTTCACCATCCCGTGAATTGCCGAACATTGCCGCCCACTGAGCCATGGTTGCAAGATAGCTTATGGCGCCGGCAATTGTCGCAGATATGGTGGATATGAGAATATCCCTGTTTTGTATATGGGCAAGCTCGTGAGCCATTACGCCGCTGAGCTCTTCCCTTGAGAGGAGCCTCATAATTCCTGTGGTTGCCGCAACTGCGGCGTGGCTTGGATTTCTGCCGGTTGCAAAGGCATTGGGCGTGTCATTCTCCATGATATACACCTTGGGCATCGGAAGCCCTGCCTTCATTGCCAGATCGCGGGTTACGGAATATAATTCAGGCGCATCCGCTTCCGCAACTTGTTTTGCTCCATACATCATCAGCACTATTTTGTCGCTGAACCAATATGCGCCAAAATTCATAATGCCTGCAAATACAAGGGCCGTAGTTGCCCCGCCTCTGCCGCCGAGCGCATCGCCTGCAAATACGAGTATGGCGGTAAGCGCTGCAAGAAGCATTGTGGTTTTTAAAAAGTTCATCTAAACACACCTCCGTTAAAATCTTATGTATAAAATATATGGCATTAAAGTCTTCAAGTCAAGAAAATCCATCTATCGGGTTGGGAAAAGTTGACTTTATCCTCAATGTTATAGTATCTTGCAGTCAACTGAATTACACAGGCGTCCCGCTATACTACCGTCAGTAAAGCGATTGAAAAGGAAATGGCAGGCAGATTAGACCCATAATTTCGATTTTCCTATACATTGGGAGGTGAATCTTATGAGCAGTAAAGAAATACTTGAGCAAGCATTAAAATTAAAACCAGACGAAAGGTTTATGGTGGTTGAAGGGCTCATAAAGAGCATTGATGAGCCGGACATATCATTGGATGTGATATGGGCAGAAGAAGCAGAAAAGAGGCTCAAGGCCTATCGTGCAGGTAATCTGGAAGGAATCCCTATGGAGGAAATCTTCAAGAAAGAGTAATGAATATCATTTTTTCGAAATACGCCAAGCAAGAACTTGATGACGCAACTCGATATTACGAGATAGAATATCAGGGGCTTGGTAAACGGTTCAGGGAAGAAGTCCGAAAGGCCGCAAAGAGAATTTCAGAATATCCAGAAGCATGGTCAGTTGAGCGGGGTGATGTCAGAAAGTGTATTCTTCATAAGTTTCCCTACAAGCTTCTCTATTCAGTTGAAATAAATCATATATTCATAATCGCTGTAGCGCACCAGCACAGAAAGCCGGATTACTGGGTTAAAATAAATGAAACATAACAAGGCAAATCAACTCGGGCAGGCAAAAGCTCCGGCTTCACCTCCACTTTGCCTGCCGGTTATTTGCGCCGTTGTGCCCAACAATGAACCACATTACCGGGGGTGAATAATGAAATATTGGTTTGCTTATCGAGTATTCGACGCTTCAGTAGATCAAAAACCTCAGTCGTCGGTGGTTAGGGGGCCTTTTGACACATATCAAAAAGCCAAGTCGGAAAAAATGATGCTTAGGGGCGCTGATATTCAAAAAACTGCAATATTCCAGGCTGTCAGCAGAGAAGATGCTGAAGCTATAGCTGAAAACGAAACTTACATGATTGGCGGCTAATTGAACTACTTGGAAAGCTACATTCAGGAAACGATATTGGAGTTTGAATCCCTCGCTGACTGCATTTGGAAATTTAATCTACATATTGCCGACTTAAGAAAAGAGGAAATGGGAAAGCTCGACCTCTATTTCCCAAATGATCCCAAAGTTCAAATGTGGCGTTGGAAGCACGAATCACGACTCTTGGAGTATGTTTTTCCAAAGGCTCTTAATTATTCATTTGCCGTTTTTGTTTATATCGAAATTGAAACTCGCCTTATGCGACTTTGCAATCTTCTGCAAGAAGAGTTCAAGTTGCCCATTAAGGCCACTGACCTAAGAGGCCAAGGGACAGAAAAGTATATAGAATATCTCAACAAACTTATAGGTATATCTAATGATGAAATTGCCTTATTGGATGCAATACGCAGTCTTGGAAAGATAAGAAACTGTATTGTCCATACAAACGGGTTCATCGGAGAATCTAAGGACAATAAAGAGATAGAACGGATTATTCAAAAAGAACTCTATCTGAAAGAGCAGGATAGAAACAATCCTAAACGAGAGAGAAAGTTGGTTGTCATTGAAAAGATGGCCGGCGAGCATCGCTTGAAAGTTGATATGCATTATCCCTTTCTTTCATGTGCGTATGCACGCGATTTCTTCATTGAACTCTATGAACTTATACAGAAACAAGTGCACAACAAATAAATCCAGCGGACGCGGAATAGCTGCCTTTTGGTTTTCGTCATTAGTTGTTATCCGCGCCGCTGATTTTCCGCGTTGTACGAATCAATAAATTAAAAATCAATGGCATTAATACCACGTTGTGTGGCATACTAATACTGAAAAGCATAAATTAAGACCAAAACGATTTTTTGCTTACATTTGAGACATGGCATACGCAGTCAAAAATATAGAATTAGACCTCTTCCCAGAGGATATAAAAAATGAGCAAAACTATTCAGCAACTTTTGCTGACAATATGTCTTTGCCTATTCACAAGTGGTATAGATACACTGCGGGATTTTCAGCAGTTTGGGCTAACCAACTTATTAGACAAGAAAAGGAAAACGGTAGGACAAGAATAATTGACCCATTTGCAGGTTCAGGGACAGTTTTATTAGAAAGCGAATTTGAAGGTGTTGAATCAATAGGCATTGAAGCCCATCCTTACATTTATAGAATTGCTAAAACAAAATTAAAATGGAACTATTCTGCTGACAAGTTTAAAGAAGGCGCTTTATCGCTTTTAGGGAACGCGAGAGCTAAAAACATAACAAAAAAAGAATATCCAAAACTTATTTCAAGTTGTTACCCTCTTGAAACAATCCAAAAATTGGAAGCACTTAAGCACGCATGGTTAGAAACAGACCATGTGGAAGAGATAAAAGACTTCAATTGGTTTCTCATCACTTCCATTTTACGTTCTACTTCTCCAGTTGGTACTGCTCAGTGGCAATACATTCAACCTAACAAGACGAAAGCAAATGTTTTAGACCCATTCATAGCGTTTGAAACAAAAGTAAACGTCATGTATATAGACATGAAGCGTTTACAAATACAAAGCAGAATTTTACATGTAGCTGATTCACAAATATTTAATGAGGACGCAAGAAACATTCAATCAATTCCAGACGGTTGGGGCGATTTGGTTATTACTTCACCGCCTTATGCAAATAATTATGATTATGCAGATGCTACTCGCCTTGAAATGACTTTTTGGGGCGATATCACTGGTTGGGCAGATTTGCAAGAAAACGTAAGAATTAATTTAATTAGAGCTTGCACCCAGCACGTTTCAAAATTGGGTAGTGAAATAGATGCAATTCTATCAAACGAAAAATTATCCTCGATTCATTCCGAACTCATAAAAGTTTATTCAACGCTTAAAGAAGAAAGGCTTAAACATGGTGGTAAAAAAATTATCATTTTATGATAGCCGCATATTTCAAAGACCTTGCTGAAGTTTTTCATTCTCTTCGTAGAGTAACAAGTGAGGGTTGTTTAATGTGTTTCGTCATTGGGGACTCTGCACCATACGGAATTTATGTTCCGGTGGACAAATGGCTTGGTGAATTAGCCATTTCAGCCGGTTTTAAAAATTACTCATTTGAAAAATTAAGAGACAGAAATACTAAATGGAAAAACAGAAAACATAGAGTTCCTTTGCACGAAGGAAGATTATGGATTAACGGATAAATATGGCAGAATCATTATCACACAAATTTGGACAAATAATAGGCGACCTTTTAGAGTTAGCTATTGAACCACATCTTCAAAAGTTTGCAAAAGACAACAGCCTTTTCCTTGACAAAAAAGGTAAGAGAAAAGCAAGGACAGGTAAAAAAGTTTCATGGACAGACGGCAAAGGGAATAAACATGACCTTGATTTTGTGCTTGAGCGATCAGGAACTGAAAGCGAAATTGGTGTTCCAGTTGCTTTTATAGAATCAGCATGGCGGCGATATACAAAACATTCAAGGAATAAAGCCCAAGAAATCCAAAGTGCAATTGTTCCACTTACGGAAAAGTATAAAAGCTCATCTCCTTTTATAGGTGTTGTCTTAGCAGGGGTATTCACAGAAGGAGCATTAAATCAACTAAAATCTCTTGACTTTGGTGTTTTATATTTTCCGTATGATACCGTTATAAAAGCTTTCAAAAAAGCAAAGATCAATGCTGACTTTGACGAAAAAACGTCGGAGCAAGATTTCAGAACAAAAATTGATAGTTGGCAAAATCTTGTCGATAAGGCAGTTGTTGCAAAAGAGCTTTTGCTCCTTAACAAAAAGGAAGTTGACCAATTTTTTAATTTACTTTCAGAATCAGTTTCACGCTTTATAGAAAGTGTACTAATTTTCCCACTTCATGGACAGGAATCCAGCGTTAAGACTGTTGCTGAAGCAATTGACTATATAACTAAATACTCAGAGGACAAACCAAAGCAGCCTATTGTAAAATACGAAATCATCATCAGGTATAATACAGGCGACAAAATAGAGGCATCATTTAAAGGCAAGAAAGATGCAATCAAATTCCTGGAGACATATCTCTAACGAAAAGAAGAAATAAAGGGGACAGATTTATTTTAGGACGATTTGTTTTCTTTGTCTTATCCTGTTGCACGTTGCCATTCTACTAAAGATACACCTTATGTCAATAATTCCTTTAAAATTAAATCTGTCTTTAATGCCAAAAAATAAGGTTGATAGGAAACGAATAAGTAAGTAACAGACCAAGGTGAAACAAAGGCGGCGGAAGAGTCAGGGTTTTTGTTTTGACACAATTTCCTTAACTATCTTTTCCTCATCTGCCTTTGTCTTTATCTTTTCGTAATAAAAAAGCTGACAGACCTATTTTAAACTGAAGTATTGCCCTTCCTCGCTTCCTGCCCTACTATTGCCTGCTTCTCTTCTTCACAAATCTTTCCAAAGAATACATTACATCCCCTGTATAGAGATTCCCTTTCACCCCTTTTTCAAGAAGAAGTTCCAGTGTTTCTATCTGAGTAAGGCCAATAAGCCTTGACGCCTCAGCAAGAGAAAGCTTCCCGAACCTGTACATATTCGCCACATTTGTAAGCTTTATCAAACAATCTGCGTCCATAATGACCTTCATGTATTACACTGTAACTTATAGATTGCAAAAGTCAAAGGGAATCTCAAAAATCTGGGTATCGCCCCTGAATTAAGAATATATCGCCAAGCCCGCCTTTATTTCTTCAATAACCGCTTTCCTTAATTTCTCCGGTTTCAACACCCTTGCCTCTGCGCCGAAGGACAACACCCATTTTTTACATCCCAAAAGCCGGAGGTTTTTATTTCAAGGATTATTGAGCCATCCTTCTGCTCTTTAATCTTCTGTTCTTTAGCCCATTGCCGCTCTTTTATATATCTTGCCTGCTCAGGGGAAAACCGGATTTTTGCATGAATAGGGTCATCATAGACAATATCAAATGCAGAATCCAACATATTCCCCGGGTTGAAATCTCTCGGATATTTAAAATCGTCATCAGTTGATTTCAATGACAGAATCCTTTCAACAGCAAGGGTTCTTATGTCGCCGAACCTTGTTGTTCTTGCAAAGATATAAAGCCCGCCGTTGTTTTCAAAGAAATGCAGAGGGTCAATCCTGAATGGTTTGACCGTATCCTCGCCAAAGGAATGGTATTCAACAAGACAGGTCTTTTTCCGAAGTAGGGCATCGGTAATGTCTTCTATAATCTTTCCCTTCGCTGAGTAGTTTTTGGCAAACTTGGAAACCGGGATGAAAAGGGTTTTTACTTTATCCAGTTCATCGGAAAACCCCGGAGGTGTAAACATATCCATTTTTGCAAAGGCTGAATTTATGTTCTTCTCAATATCCGTGCCTTTGTAAAGACGCGCTTCTCCTTTGAGAAAAGATAAAGCGATTATCTCCGATAAGGTTAAGCTGATATTCGGAAGTTTTATATTTGGCAGTTTTTTAAGATATGTCTCTTCAAGTTTCCATCTCTTTTTCTTTTCAAAATGGTCTTTGTCATCATCGGTTATGGGGAAATTAAGCTCCTCCATAAACTGAATAAGGCGATAAACCGACCGTCTGTCAATCTTCAGTTCCTCTGCCAATTCGTCAGTTGTTACGCCTTCTGCCTTGCCGAGAAGGTTAATTGCCTTGAGAAACCGGCCGAGATTTTTTCCTCTCATCTCTGTCTCCTTAAAAAAAAATATAAAATGCGACCAAAAATGTCACAGTTGCATGATATTAAAGATGCTAACAATAAATTTTAAAAGGGTCAATATGAATCAGGCCCTAAAAATAAAAACTCATCCTCGGCAAGGCTTGGCCGCTATTGGGAGAGACTCTCGTGGTTGAGATGTTGTTGTAAAATAAGGGAGGTGGAATATGAAGAAATTTTTAATAGCTTTAATTGTTTTTAGTGTGTTATTCCCTGCTTTTGCTTCACCTCAGGAATTATCGGTATCAGAAAAGCAGCAAATTGAAAGAGAGGTTCCAATATTTTTAAAACAATCATTGATCTTTGGTATGAAGGAAAATATGATTCTCTTTATGAATATGGAAAATTATCAAATCAGGCATCTTTGTCCAAGGAAGATTTCATCCGGCAGATGAAAAATAAAGAATGGGGGTTAGCCTGTTGCTGGCAAAAAGCACAGGATATAACGATCAATGTCAAATACCCTGCTTTAGTTTATGTGAGAGCCAGGATTGGATATGTATTGAAAGGAGCAGTCGGCTCATCTACGAATATCAAGACGGAAACATATCAAATGCTATTGGAAGATGGCAGATGGAGAATTGGTTTATTAGATATTTTATATGCGCCCTGATATATATTAACGGTCTCATAATAGAATAGACATAAAACAAAAATCTCCCCACGCTGTCATTCCCGCAGGTATTAAGCGGGAATCCATTTTTAACGCTCTGGATGTGTCCCCGAATGCTTTTATCGGGGATAGAAGCCTTCGGGCATGACAAAATTTAAAAAACAAGAGACAGCGACCAGTTATCTTGTTCCCAAGCAGGAGCTTGGGAACATAATTGTAAAAGAAGCCCCAGCTTCTTGTTGTTCTTCATACAGGAGATTGCGTTTAAATTCTGGAAGTTGGAACTTCCAGAACAATAGCGTTCCCAAGCTGGGGCTTGGGAACGAGGAGAAGGGTGTTGACATTACCTTTTCATTGACCACACATTCAGATTTATGATACTTTGACTCAGCCGTTCAGATAATAACTGGTGAGCGTGAAAGAACTATGAATGCAGCCGAACATATTGTGGAGTGTTACTTCAGACACGTATTGAAGTGCTTGACCATCACAGATGTCAAAGTGGTCAATGGCATCAATAGACAGTGCGATCTGCTCGCTGCAAATATAAAAGAGGATAAGTATTATCACGTCGAAACAAGTGTTACCCACATGATAATGTGGGCTCCCAAGGTCGAGGAATTGAAAGCTATATTTGATGCCAAATTTATAGGCATACCGAAAGAAAAAGAGAATTCAAACTCCGAATGGAAAAAGGGCGTAACTTATTTTGAAAACATAAAAAAGACTTACAGATTATTTGGTCTTCCGCCAAGCAAGGTCACCAGAGTATTTGTCTGTTGGATCGTAAAAGACAGGGAAAGCGTCCAGAAATTGGTTGATAAATATAAGAAGAAATACGGCATAAGGGTGGAGGTTATGAGCTTTAAAGAGACCATATTGCCACGGTTGGTAGATACAGTTGGCACATCAAACTATGACGATGAAATACTTCGTATAATCAGTTTCTTAAAGGAACTGGAAAAACAACGCTAACAAATCACTCGTGCGGACTCCGTTTCACTGTGCCGCACAGTTACGGCATTATGTTTATAAGGATGATTATGAAGCACCTCACTACAATATATCAAACGTGTTACCAAGAAATTGGTGGTAACAGTAATAACGACATTAAATGGTATTTAAATGATCGTCCAAAGACTATTAATAGAGCCTCATTTTTTGAGGAAGCCGTTTGGGCAATTTGGGTTTCTGGAATGAAGAGGGTCACAGTAAAATCTTTTCTTAACCGTGCAGAAGAGTTAGGATTTAACAACAGGGATTTCCAAAAAGTTGCAGATACTACAGCCAGTAGGTGGAAAAAATTTAAGGTAAACTTACATTGTGCCCCCGTACCAATGAGAGCGGAAGGTAAATGGGACGCTATAAAAGTGATAGCTGAAAAACTAAATGAATATAAGGAGGAAAAATCTTTTAGAACAGAATGGTTTAGTGGAAAGGTTAAAAGTTGTAAACTATGTAATAATGATGTTAAAGATTTAATAAAACGCAAACTACCGTATATTGGGGCAGCAAATGCCAATTTCATTATTAGAAATATGGGAGGAGAGGCAATAAAGTGTGACCGATGGATGGAGAAATTTATGCAGTATTACAAAATTTCTCAACAACAACTTATTACAAAACTCAATGATTTAAATATTCCTATAGGTCTTTTTGACATGGTTATATGGGCATATTGTGAAGAATATGTAAGAAGAACAAAAAAGTTTTTCACACATTTTTCAAACAAATTCGGAAGCTAACAAGGTAACATATCTATTTTTAAACTGAAGTATTGCCCTTCCTGCCTACTGTCTTGCTATTGCCCGCTTCTCTCCTTCATTCTTTCGCTTCCTCAAAAAAACTTTCCCCACTACGACCAGAAATGACATAGCAAGGTGATACAATTGTGTCGTAAAACAATTCAAGGAGGATTGGAACATGAATAACCACTACATCAGCAAATCTCAATTTATGCGCGGCCTTCAGTGCCATAAGTCGCTTTGGTTGTATAAAAACAAGCCGGGGCTACGGACAGAGCCTGATGAGTCTACTCAGTTTGGGTCAGGCAGAGGGTCACAGGCAGAGGGTCAGGTCTACTTTCTTGCCATTTCTCTCGTTCCCAAGCTCCAACTTGGGAGAGCGGGATTGTTTACCAAACAGTCCTGAGGGGATATTGTGAAATATGAATGTCAGGAGTAAGAATAATATGGCTGTTCGCAATGGCCTGACAGATCAATACCCTGTCGAAAGGGTCTTTGTGGTATTCCGGCAAACGGGAAAGTTGCAGCACAGCGGCCTCATCCAGAGGAAGTGAAGAAATCTCATGGCGGGTTCGCCACTTATAGATAAAAGTGTGCGGCGATTCCGGCAGGGGGAGTTTGCCTAACTTGTTTTTTACGATGATCTCCCAAGCAGATACAACGCTCAGATAAACCTTGTTGTCCGGGTCGGCAAATAACCGGCGGGCTTTGTCTGATAAATCCGGGCTGTCTGATACTATCCAGAGAAAGGCGCAGGTATCAAGAAGAATGTTCAAGAAACCTCTCCCTGAAACAGGGCGATGACTTCTTTAGGAAGTTCTTCAAAGAATGAGGCAGGCACTTTGAACACCTTTTTGGCCAGGCCAATGGGACGGGGCTCGGCAGGTTTTTGTGGAACAAGATGTATTTCGGCAATAGGGTGGTTTCTTTTGCACAAAAGGATGGTCTCTCCCTGTTCCAATTCAACAAGATACTGTGAGAGGTGAGTCTTAGCTTCATGAATATTAACCTTAATCATGATTTAACAGTAAATCAAGTATTGGACCATGTCAATAGAATTTTTATGAATTTTTATGAATTCCCCTCTCAAAAAACTTTCCCAACTACGACCAGAAATGACACAGTAAGGTGATACAATTATTGTGTCATAAAACAATTCAAGGAGGATTGGAACATGAATAACCACTACCTCAGCAAATCTCAATTTATGCGCGGCCTTCAGTGCCATAAGTCGCTTTGGTTGTATAAATACAAGCCAGAGCTACGGGCAGAGCCTGATGAGTCTACGCAGGCTGTATTTGATTCCGGCACAGAAGTTGGATTGCTTGCAAGGGAGCTTTTTCCCGGAGGTAAGGTAATTGAATTTGAGGGGAGTTCCTTTGATGAGAAGGCGCGGCGGACAAAGAAGCTTATAGAAAGCGGGATTAAAACAATATATGAGGCAACTTTTTGCCACAATGATATTCTTGTTATGGTTGACATACTGCATAAAGGAAAAAACGGATGGGAGATTTACGAGGTCAAACAAGCAAGTGCAGTCAAGGAGGTTTATAAAAATGATATAGCCGTCCAGTATTATGCCGTAAGCGGTTCCGGCCTGCCTATTGCAAAGGTCTATCTGGTTCATATCAATACCGAATATATCAGAAAGGGCGATATTAAAGTTCGTGAACTTTTTCATACCGAAGATATGACCAACGAGGCCATTGAAGGGCAAGCCTTTGTAAAAGATGAGTTTAAGAAGATGCGGCAAACGCTAACAGGTAAACGCCCTTCCCTTGACATAGGCCCCCATTGCAGCGACCCTTATTCATGCGACTTTACTGCCTAATATCCCTGAAAATTCTGTATTTGACCTCAAAGAAAAGGGGATAGACAAATTTGCCTTCTATCTGGACGGAAAAATAAGATTTGAAGACATCGCCCCGGATGAACTGAATTTTAAGCAAAGGATGCAGGTGGATGCGGAGTTGAACGGCACAGTAACTCTTGACAGGGATGGGGTCAAAGAATTTCTTAATACCCTTCATTACCCCTTATATTTCCTTGATTTTGAGACATTCTACAATGAACCAATTCCTCCTTTTGATGGAACACGGCCATATATGAAAATCCCATTTCAGTATTCGCTGCACTGGATAGAAAAGAAAGGCGGGAAGTTAAACTATTGCGATTTTCTTGCCGAAGCAGGAAAGGACGGCAGGGAAGCGATAGCAAGGCAACTTGCGGAACTGATACCGGACAACGGCTGCGTCCTTGCCTACAACATGACCTTTGAAAAGGATGCTATCGGCGCGCTTGCCGACTGCTTCCCTAAATACCGTGAAAGGTTGCTCAGGATCAATGAGAATATAAAAGACCTGATGGTTCCATTCCGAAAGAGGCATTATTACACAAAGGAGATGAAGGGCAGTTATTCCATCAAGGTTGTGCTCCCGGCTCTTGTGCCGGAATTGACTTATGAAGGTATGGCCGTTTCCAACGGAGATGATGCTGTTCAGGCATACAAGCGGCTCATGGATGCCGAAGACCCGAAAGAGATAGCACAAATCAAAAAAGACCTTCTTGAATATTGCAAGCTTGATACATTAGGGATGGTGAGGCTGCTGGAAAAATTGAGGAGGCTTGGGTGTAAAATGGTGACAGACCTATTTCTAAACTGAAGTATTGCCATTCATGGTTTACCCGTTCCACAAAATCCTTGACCAAAGGCTCAATCATGTTATAACATAGTTCATACATTATTTGGAGGTAGGTCATGCTGCGCAAGATATGCAATATAGGGAACAGCCAGGGAGTTTCTCTGCCGAAGGAAATACTTGAAAAACTTCATCTGTCCGTAGGTTTAGAGGTGGACGTTGAACTGGATGAAAAGGGGAAGCGGATTGTAATCGAGCCAATGCCCACCAGGGCCGCTTATGAGGCCGTGGACAGGGAGTTTGCCTCACAGGTCAGCGATTTCATAGAGCGATACAAACCGGCCCTGAAGGCCCTTGCCAAGTAATGAACTACCTCACCCCTGAGCAGGTTCTTTTTATCCACTACCGGCTCATAGAAGAAACAGGCGGCTCCCACGGCATACGGGATATCAAGATGCTCCAATCGGCAGTTGCCCGGCCTATGGCCACTTTCAGCAGGAAGGACATTTATCCCGATATTTTTCTCAAGGCCGCCGCATTGATGCACTCCATCATAAAGAACCACCCTTTCGTTGACGGCAATAAAAGGACTGCCATAACAGCCGCATCTATTTTCCTCTTGAGGAACAACTGCCGCATCACAGCGTCAAACAAGGATATTGAGCGCTTCACACTCAAGGTTGCGGAGAAAGACGTTGAACTGCAAGAGATAGCAAAGTGGCTTGAAAGACATTCTTGAAAAGAGAAATAAAAGCCGCCAACACCAACAAGCCCCCAAAATTCCTTCCTCAATTTTTCTGATGAACTGTGACCAAAAATGTCATAGGTGAATGGTATATATAAATAAACAGCAAGAATAAATCCGGGCGAAAAGCCCTTCGCATCCTTTGCACCTAAACTCCACTGACATAACGCTGTCATTTGACTGTGTTATGGAACCTCTGAAAAAGTAAAATTTCGTCATACCGGCGAAATAACAAAGACACGAGGGGTAATCCTTTTTGTCCCCCTCTGGAGGGGGTAGGGGGAGGAAAGCAAGCCAACACCTCTCCACCCCCCTTAATCCCTTACACGCGGGGGACAGTTGTTGCAAACACTGGACTCCGGTTTTCACCGGAGTGACGGTATTAATCAGAGGTTCCTTATCATTAGTCTCAAAATATAAAAGGAGGATATAGCAATGCTAAACCGCAGAGATTTTTTATCAAAGTCGCTTTTGTCTTTAAGCGCAGGGGTTCTTCTGCCGTATGAAGATATGCTCGGCAAAAATATTCCTAAAGCCAGTCCTTCAGATGCAACTGATTATCCAATCAAAGATTTGGTGAAAAACTCTTTTCTTACTATAAAAAAACTCTATGATAAAAAAGAGCATATAACAGGTGTTGCAACAGGTTTTGTTGAGTTTGATAAATTAACTGCCGGGTTTCAATCCTCTGATTTGATTATTGTCGCAGGCAGACCCAGCATGGGCAAGACATCTTTTTGCCTGAACATTGCGCAGTATGCAGCAATTGAATCAAAACTGCCAGTAGCAATATTCTCCCTTGAGATGAATAAGGAGCAGTTAGTCCAGAGGCTTCTATCGTCGGAGGCAAAGGTTGATTCCAATAATCTCCGCACAGGACGTTTGCAGGATGAAGATTGGCCTAAATTAACAAGGGCGGCAGGCATATTGTCGGAAGCCCCTATTTATATTGACGACACCCCTGCCATGACAGTCCTTGAGATGAGGGCAAAGGCCAGAAGGCTTCAGGCAGAAAAAGGTTTGAAACTTGTTATAGTTGATTATCTACAGTTAATGAGGGGCAGGGGCGATGCAAATAACAGGGAACAGGAAATATCCGATATATCAAGGTCGCTTAAGGCAATGGCAAAGGAATTAAATGTCCCTGTTGTGGCGCTCTCGCAGTTGACAAGGAGAGTGGAGTATCGGAGAGGAAAAAAGCCGCAGTTAGGCGATTTATTAGGAGGGGTATCAGGCGCAATAGAGCAGGATGCGGATGTAGTTGTGTTTATATACAGAGAGGAGTTTTACAAGCCTTGCGAGTGTCTCTATGATATGTCTTGCACATGCGGAAGGCGGGGTGTTTCTGACATAATAATTGCAAAGCAGAAGAATGGCCATATCGGTGAGATTAAACTGACATTCCTGAATAAATTCAGAACATTTGTAAACATTAAGATGGAAAAGGTGACGGATTTATTTTTAGCTTAAGTATCGCCCTTTCTGGCCCACTGCCTTGCTATTGCCCGCTTCTCTCCTTCCTTCTTTTGCCACCCCAAAAAAACTTTCTCAACTGTGACCAAAAATGTCATAGGTGAATGGTATATATAAATAAACAGCAAGAATAAATCCGGGCGAAAAGCCCTTTGAGCCGTTTTATGATTGTCTGATGCAGGCGGCATATGAAATACCCAATCATTAAGGGGAAACATCTTTCCTTTCGCAAGGGCGGCAATTGCGCTCACTGCAGGAAGAAAAACAATGGCGAGTTCGTTACTCTTAACGGTGGGGCTATGAAACGTGATGGTAATTGTGCCGTCACCATTATGCAGGATGATATTCTGACCTTCCTGAAGTTCTGCGATCATGGTGTAACGAAAAGCGGGCATCATCTCGAAATATGTGACAATGAAGGGTTTGCCCAGTTTGAGTTTTATTTTTGTTCAATAAAATGTCTCCGCTCCTTTTTGAATAAACTGGTAGACGACTTTGAGAAGTTGTAGCAGCGGAGTTTGGCAGGCGGACGCATATTATATGCCTAAAAACTTCATCCAAAAGACCTTTGGCCGCTGGTTGTCCGGCAACCGGAGCCGTTTCCGGTTTCAGCCCATCATCGCCAAGAAGGGCAAGGGTTCTATTGTAGAGCTGCGGTTCACGGGCATATCGCAGAAAATCGGGTGCGTAATCACGCGGCGCTGCGCCGATGTATATGTGATGCATCAGGGGGAATGCTGGGACATCCTGACCGACTTCGGGGTAGCGGAGCGCAAATCATCTGCCGGTTACTATTGTGAGTATTGCGAGCCGGATAAGCGCGAGTTTTTCGCTACAAGAGAGGAATTGTGGGAAAACCACTGTTTCGAGCCGCTGTTGGAATGGGTCAACAAGAATCTTGGCGAGTCCAGTTGGATATGTCTTTTCGCAACCAAAGGCAGCACATGGGCAAAGATTAAAGAAGAGGATGACGACCGGATGCTTGAAGACAAGTATTTTGTGCATGCGTTCCCTGTGGTGGAAAGGATGAATAGAAGACAATGACGGATAAAGCATCTGACTTTGCGGCTATTGATTTTGAGACAGCAGACTATGGGCGTGACAGCGCTTGTTCCGTTGCTATAATCCGGGTGCGCGGCAACAAGATTGTTGATAAAGCCCATTTCCTGATTCGCCCGCCCCGCAGCAGCTTCATATTTACCTATCTGCACGGCATAACATGGAGGCATGTAAAAAAACAGCCCACCTTCGGCGAGTTGTGGCCGCAAATAGCCGCTAAAATGCGCGGGGTTAAATTCATCGCAGCGCATAATGCGGGTTTTGACAGGTCTGTGCTGATGAAATGCTGCCTGTCTGCACAGGTGATGATGCCGGAGACAAGATTTGAATGCACAGTGAATCTGGCCCGTCAGGTGTGGAACATCCATCCGGCAAAATTGCCTGATGTATGCGCATATCTGAAAATTCCCTTAAAACATCACGATGCGGTATCTGATGCAGAGGCATGCGCAAGGATTGTAATCGCGGCAAGGCAGGGCAGGTGAAGTCGCGCAAAAAACTAATATGGCATGTAAAAACAAGAAGGAGGCATAATCTTATGGTGAGCAGGAAAAACAAAACCGTTCAGAAGCATAGCTTTATTGAGACGGCTGCCTTTCAAAATTTTATAGTAGGCCGGTCTAACCAAGTGGCCTGGGCATCGGCAAATACGTGAGCAATAATCCGGGCAAATACAGCCCTCTCTTTATATATGGCAGTGAAGGATTAGGCAAGACCCACCTGCTCCTTGCTGTCAGAAATGACATGCTGTCTAAAAACAAAAAAGCAAAAGTATTATATGCGCCGGCAGAAAAGCTCTATGACGACGCTATGAATGCAATAAAGTCCGGCAGCCTTGCTTACTTCTGGAACAAATACGGAGAAATGGATGCGCTTTTGATAGATGACATACAGTTTTTTGTTGGGAAAGAATATGCGCAGCAAGGGTTTTTACGCATATTCAATAAACTTTGTGAGGCCAATAAACAAATTGTATTTGCCGGCGCAAAATATCCTAAGGAGCTTGAAGGGCTGGACCAAAGCCTCGGCAGCGGTTTTAATACTGGTCTTATTGTAGATATTCAGCCGCCGGATACAGAAACAAAGATAGCTATTCTTGAGAGCAAGGCTTCTTTGGAATCCATCGCTCTTCCGAGCAATGTCAGCTCGTATGCGGTATCTGTGAGCGGTTCTAATGTCAGAGAGCTGGAGGGCTGTCTTGCGAGGCTCATTGCCGTATCTTCAATAACAGGCAAAAAGATTACATTGCCGTTTGCAAAGCATGTGT
>JACRNK010000116.1 GCA_016234985.1 Deltaproteobacteria bacterium | reverse complement strand
AAATGCCTTTGACGCAATGAAGCCTGGAGGTCTGCTTAGCATATCAACGGCAAGCGCTATGGATGGAGAAAACCCTGTTGTTAAGGTGATATTTAAGGATACCGGCTGTGGTATCCCAAGTGAGAATTTAAGCAGGATATTTGAGGCGTTTTGGACAACAAAGGGACATGATGGCACAGGGCTTGGCCTTTCGGTCTGCTATGGAATAATAAATCAGCACGGCGGGAGGATAGAGGTTGAATCAGAAGAGGGGGTGGGCAGCGCGTTTACGGTTGTGCTTCCGGTTACCCCCCCAACATTAGCAGAAACAGAGGGTTGCAACGATAATATAAAAGATTGATTGTACTTTGACGTCACCCTTCGACGCCCTTCGACAGGCTCAGGGTGACACCTTTTGTCATGGTGAGCCTTCGGCGTGACCCTTCGACAGGCTCAGGGTGACAATGTGTCATGGTGAGCTTGTCGAACCATGCTGGTAGTAATACAAAATGAAAAGCTATTATATTTATATTTTACAATGCTCAGACGGCAGTTACTATACTGGTGTAACCAACAATGTAGAAAGACGTTTATATGAGCATAAAGAAGGTCTGATTGAAGGGTGTTACACTCATAATAAGAGACCGCTAAAATTGATGTATGTTAAAGAATTTGGAGATATTGTAGAGGCAATCAGTAGAGAGAAACAGATAAAAGGCTGGACAAGACGTAAAAAAGAGGCTTTGATTGCTGGAGATTTTGAAAAGTTGGTAGAACTGTCTAAAAGTCACCCTTCGACAGGCAGCCCTTCGACAGGCTTATGGTGACACCTTTTGTCATGGTGAGCCTTCGGCGTGACCCTTCGACAGGCTCAGGGTGACAATGTGTCATGGTGAGCTTGTCGAACCATGAATACCCAAAGGAAATAAATATGCCACCAAAAATAAAACACAAAAAAATACGCATCCTGATTGCCGACGATGAGAAGAATTTTTCCTCAATTATCCAGGAGGAGCTTGCGCAAGACGGCCTTTATGTGGAAACCGCCTCCAACGGCAAAGAGGCGCTTGTTGCTTTGAATCATGGTGAATTTGATGTTGTGCTATTAGATATAAATATGCCTCATCTGAACGGCATAGAGGTGTTGAAGAATTATCAGCGCTCGGCGCGTATGACTACATAACCAAGCCGTGCAAGATAGAAAAGCTCAAGGTTCTGATTGACAAGGCGTGGGACAAAAGGATGATACGCCGTGACAACCTTATCTTCCGCAGCAGATTGATAGATGATACAGAGATAGCAACGAAAAACCCTGTTATGCTGGAAATACTTGACACGGCTAAAATGATTGCAAAGGCAAACCTTCCTGTGCTTATTTCAGGAGAGAGCGGCACAGGCAAGGAACTGATGGCCAGGTTTATCCACGACTCGTCCCCAAGGGCAGGAGGTTCTTTCATAGCGTTCAATGCAGGCGCAATACCGGATTCCATACTGGAGAGCGAGCTCTTTGGATATGAAAAGGGCGCATTTACAGGAGCGGATACGAACAAGCCTGGGTATTTTGAGCTTGCTGACAGGGGAACTCTTTTTCTTGACGAGATTGGCGATATAAGCCGCTCAATGCAGGTAAAACTTTTGCGTTCCCTAGAAACCAATAAATTTTTCAAGGTTGGCGGAACAAAGGAGATTGAAGTAGATATAAGGATAATAGCCGCAACAAACAAGGATTTGAAGAAAGAGGTTGAGGCAAACAGATTCAGACATGATTTGTTTTACAGGCTTGGCGCAATGAATATCCATCTGCCGCCGCTTAGAGAGAGAAGAGGAGATATACCGCTTCTTGTAGAAAAGTTTCTTGCCGCAGAGCGGGAGAGAAAAAAAGTTGACGGCGACGCAATTAAAAGGCTTATGGCGTATTTGTGGCCCGGCAATATAAGGGAGCTGAAAAATATAATCCAGCGGGCTGTCATACTCTGTAAAAACGAAACGCTTACCATAAAAGACCTTCCGCTTGAGCTTCAAAACCCGGTAGAAACCGCATGGACTGCCCCTACGTCCACAATACATGAGCTTGAAAAAGAGCATATAAAGGGTGTTATAAAGCAAGTTGACGGCCATAAGGGAAAGGCATCTCAAATACTGGGAATAGACCCAAAAACGCTTTATAGGAAAATGAAGGAGTATGGGTTGGAGTAAAATATTAGGTTCTTTCGTAAAAAAGTGGAATTTTGGGTTTTTGATTGTTTTAGCCTCAGAGAGGCGATCTGTTTGTAGAACACCAATGTATAACCAAAGACAGAGCTCCGTAGGAGCGGCCTACAAACAGGTCGCTCCTACGGAGCAAAAAAAACAAAAAGCCATACCAAAAGCCTACAAATAGCCAAAAGCCTCGTAGAGGCGGCCTGTTTGTAGACAGGCCGCTCCTATGGAGCTAAAACATTTTGAAAATTTATTTCTACAAACAGTATGCTCCTACGGAGCAAAACAAAATATTATGTAGCTTGCCCATTTATGGGCGTTTTTAAAGAGCCGAGAAACTTGTCCCGTTATGTATTTAAACGGGATCGGCAGACTACTCAAATGTCAAATTGTAGGGGAGGGGCTTGTCCCCTCCCGAGCGGGAGACCACAAGGGTCTCCCCTACACTTTAATAACAAAGAGCGGGCGACCGCAAGGGTTGCCCTTGCACAAATTAAGGAGAAACATGAAAAAACTTTTTATTATCCTGATGCCGGCAATGCTATTGGCGCTTGTTCCTTATGTAATGCACATCTGGATTATCAGCATTTATCTCTTCTATAGGATTTCTATGTCTACGGAAAAATTAAGGGAAAATGCAAAGGAGCTTGAGAAGGCTAAGAACTTTAACAACATGGCGCTTAACGGCATTGCAGACGGCATATATGCAACCGACCTTGACAAGAATGTAACACTATGGAGCAAAGGCGCGGAAAGGATTACAGGCCACAAGGCAGAGGATGTTATAGGCAAGCCGTGCAAAGATTTTTTATCGCATACGGACGAGGAGGGAACGGCTTTATGCGGCACCCACCGCTGTCCCCTGACAGTTATAGAAACGAAAAAGATTCTGCCCCAGCAAGTTGTTACAGCGCATAAATCCGACAGACAGAGGATACTGGTTAACGTAACCGCTGCGCCGCTTATGGAGAACGGCAGCATTGTCGGCGTAGTTGAGGCATTCAGAGACGCCACAAAAGAAAGGGAATTGCAGAGGATAAAGGAATCGCTTACAAATATGCTTATCCATGACTTTAAAAACCCCTTATCCATTATCGGCATTGTGCTTGAAACCATGCGCAGTGATAAGAAAGAGATAAATGAAAGATTTATAAAGATGGCGTATCAGGCGGTCGGCGAGCTTGATAACATGGTTATCAATCTTATGGAAGTAGCAAAGATGGAAAAAGGATTTTAACTCAATAAAGAGACATTTTCAGCGGCTGAGGTTTTAAGAGAGGCTGTCAAAAAGGCGGAGATTACTGCAATTGCCGGCAAACATAAACTTCTGCTCCTCCCCCTGTCCCCCTCTGGAGGGGGACAGGGGGAGGAGCCGGACATGCCGCAGGTATCCGCTGATAGGTATATGCTTATGCGTGTAATGGGAAATCTTCTCGGCAACGCCATAAAATTTACGCCGCCTGATGGAGAGATAACCGTTTCCGGCGGCATAGAGGACAGAATGATTAAGATAATGGTTTCAGATACCGGGCCTGGCATACCCAAGCAATTTCATGAATTTATATTTGATAAATACTGGCAGGCCGAGACAGGGAGCAGAAATGAGAGAAAGGGCGTGGGTCTTGGCCTTGCTTTCTGCAAGATGGTTGTTGAGGCGCACGGCGGCAGGATATGGGTGGAAAGCGAACAAGGCGAGGGCAGCAGGTTTATATTTTCAATTCCGGTAAACAGAGAAACACTAACAATCTAAAATCTAATCTTATAGGGCATTTTGCCGCAATCGTTAGGGCAAAATGCCCTGTCTTCCTCGATAAAACAACCTCGCAATAAATACCTTCCTTTTATAAATCAAACGGTTAGGTGATTGGCACAATTGTTGCTTATAGCTAATGTTTATG
Organism: Deltaproteobacteria bacterium; assembly: GCA_016234985.1. Taxonomy (GTDB): domain Bacteria; phylum Desulfobacterota; class GWC2-55-46; order UBA9637; family UBA9637; genus JACRNJ01. The sequence goes on along the minus strand of JACRNK010000116.1, from coordinate 3,900 downwards.
AAACATTCATGAGCCTTTGACTTACAAAGGGAGATAAAAATCCCCCGACCCATCCTTCGGATGGGTTCCCCGCCCCCTTTTCCAAAGGGGGAGATAAATGAGTTCCCCTCTTTAGTAAAGAGGGGTTAGGGGAGATTTGAATATGGATTTTCGGGACAAATGTTTTTAGAAGGGGGGAGGCGCCGCTTATGAAAATTATGGTTGTTGACGATGATTCGTATATGGCGGATTTGATTTCCACATATTTAAAAAGAAATTCCTGCGAGGTAACAATATATTCGGGTATGAGCGACAGTCTGCGCCACATGATGGAGGAAAAGGTTGACGCTGTTATCCTTGACCTTCACATGCCGGGGATGAACGCGGTAGAGGCCGTTCCGATTATAAGAGAAATCAATCCGAATGCCGTTGTCGGAATTGTCTCAAGCGATACATCCGCCGGCGCAAAAAATGGTGCGCTCAAGGCAGGGGCGGATTTTTTTCTGCAAAAATGCAATGGGATTCCAGATATTATGGAAGCGATAAATACAGTTAGAAGTAAACAGTGAACAGTAAAAAATTAAAAGTCGTGCCTGCTGTCCCCCTCTGGAGGGGGCAGGGGGAGGAAAGTGAGGCAACACAGTCCACCCCCTTAATCCCCCGCCGGCGGGGGACAAAAAAAGCGAAAAACTAAGTGAAGAAATTATAACTTTTAACTTTTCACTATTACTGAAACAAAAGGAGGTAAATTATGGCAAAGGTTCTTCAAATGGTAGGGTTTAATGTTGGCAGAGAGTTTTTTGGAGTAAACATAGGCGCTGTAAAGGAGATAATCAGGGTTCCTGATATAACCCCTGTCCCTGACACGCCGGAGTTTGTTGAAGGCGTTGTAAATTTAAGGGGGAGAATCGTCCCTGTAATAGACATGAGAAGGCGCGTAGGCATTCAGTCTGCTGAGCGAAACAGGGGAAACAGGATTCTCGTATTGGAGCTTGCAGGCAAGATGGTGGGGCTTATAGTGGATTCCGCCTCTGACATCATAAAGATTTCTGAAGACGCCATAGAGCCGCCGCCTGATATTGTGTCATCCATAGGCGCGGAATATGTGACAGGGGTTGGCAAGCTGGAGGGCAAGCTCATAGTGCTCCTTGACCTTATGCGGTTATTAAGCGCTGAAGAGATGAGAAAGGTTGAGGTTGTCGGCAGGCAGATTGCCCCAGGAGAGGGAAGGGGTTTGCAGGAAGGCAAAGCCAAAGGCGCGTTGGAGCATACTGCGGGGCAGCAGGCGTAGGGGGTTAATGATGCTTTGGCGGCTGTGGCCTGCGTTCAGAGATGTAAAAATATATAGCGCTTCCTGCGCCGAGAACGGCAAAAACGATAAGGATAAGGATAAAGCTGTTCATAAGTCAGGCCTCCTTTTCTGGGGTAATAACTAATGCCATGATATACAGAATTAAAATAATTGCTGATGCAAAAATTGTCATCTTGAAACTCAAAGGGCTGTTAGGGAGAAAGGCATTTACCCCAAATGCAATTGCCCCATATTCAACAATCTTAAATAAAAGGTTGGCAGTTTTTTCACGTTTGTTGTAATGCTTCACTGTTGAAAATATACATTAGTTAATATGAGCAAGTCAAGATATTAAAACAGGGCGAACACAAGGTTCGCCCCTACAAAAAAGGAGGATTTATGTCATTTTTTAAAAATCTTAAAATCGGGGTGCAATTGGGGTTGAGCTTTTTTTGTATTTTGTTAATCTTTGCAATAGCAGGGATAATGATTAATATGTCTCTAAAGTCTGTGAATGACGGCGCGCAATTGATCAAAGGTGAAACTATTCCATTTCTGATAGCCGCGGACAAAATGGCATTTAACGCAGTTCAGGTTCAACAGTTCCTGACAGATGTATCGGCAACGCATGATACGGATGCGTATAAGGAGGCAGAGGAGGCAGCCAGAGACTTCAAAGAGGATGTGGGCAAATTCAGGGAGATGTTTAAACGGGAAAATGACACGGTATCTTTGAAAAAACTTGATGAGTTGGAGACTGACTTTAATCATTTTTATGAAGTTGGCAAGCAGATGGCAAATACATATATTACACAGGGTTTAGAGGCGGGCAATAAAATAATGACAGGTTTTGATGAGAAATCTCTTTTATTAACAGGGAAGGTATCTGAGTTTGTAAAACAGCAGGAAAATGAGGCAATAACAGAATCACAGAAGAATATAGAATCTGTATGGAAAACTCAGAAAACCCTGCTTTTGTTTGGCATACTTGCGATAGTTATTTGTATAATAGTCGCTATATTTATGACCCGGAGTATAGCCGCTCCTGTAAAGAACATGGCAGAGGCTGCCCAGAGGATAGCCGCAGGAGAGTTGGATGTTGCTGTAGAGGTAAAATCAAAAGATGAAATCGGCATCCTTGCCAATGCCTTTAAAGACATGATTGTGTATCTCAAAGGCATGGCCCACACAGCAGAGGCAATAGCAGAAGGAGACTTAAAAGGAGATGTTACGCCCAAATCCGAAAAAGACACGTTGGGCAACGCATTCAAGAAAATGATAACCGGGCTTCGGGATATAGTCGGCCAGTTAAGAGGCGGCTCAGACCAGGTAGCATCCGCATCATCCGAGATAGCCGCAACAGCAGAGCAATCAAGCAGAAACAGCGAAGGAGCGGCAACAGCAGTAGAAGAGATAACATCCACCATACACGAAATGAGCGCCAACATACAAAATGTCGCAAAAAGCATACAGAGCCAGTCTGCGGCAGTAACCCAGACATCATCATCAATAGAAGAACTCATAGCATCCATCCAGAGGGTGGCAGACAATGCAAGGCGGCTTGAGGAACTCTCCGGCAAAGCAGCCGAAGCAGTCAATTCAGGCAGAAGCGCAGTTGACAAATCATCAAGCGGCATGAACGAAATAACAAGAGTCATCACATCCTCCGGCGACACCATAAGGGTATTGGGCGGAAGGACGGAAGACATAGGCAAAATCGTAGAAGTCATAGACGACATAGCCGAGCAGACCAATTTATTAGCCCTCAACGCAGCCATAGAAGCGGCAAGGGCAGGCGAACACGGCATGGGCTTTGCCGTAGTTGCGGACGAAGTGAGAAAACTAGCCGAAAGGTCTGCAAAATCCACAAAAGAAATAGGAGACCTCATCTACGGCATACAAAAAGATACTCAGGCCGCAGTCAACAATGTAGAGAGGAACGTAGGAGTAGTAGAGCAGGCATTAAGGCTCTCAACAGAGGTAGTGGACTCATTAAAGAAGATAGAAACATCAGTAACCGAAGTATCCAGATACTCGTCAGAAATCAGCGCGGCAACAAGCGAGCAGGCAGGCGGGTGCGACCAGATAAGCAAGGCAGTGAGCAAGCTCAACGAAATCACCCAGGAAGTAAGCGCATCTGCGGACGAGCAGGCGTCAGGCACAGAGCAGGTAGTCAAGGCAGTGGAAAAATTAAGGGATATGGTGCAGCAGAATGCCTCAAGCTCCACAGAACTTGCGGCATCGGCAGAACAGCTTTCAAGGCAATCGGATTCATTGACAGAGGTGGCGGGAAGGTTTAGTATGGAAGAAAGTGGTGCGCCTAAGGCAAAGACCACGTCTCACAAAGAGACAGGAAAACCCGGTGCATTTGGGGCAGGAAAACATCAGAAGGGGTAAGCTATAGGGGCAGGTTTTTGATTATTTTAGCCTCGGAGAGGCGATATGTTTGTAGAACAAAAATGTATAACCAAAAACAGAGCTCCGTAGGAGCGACCTACAAACAGGTCGCTCCGATGGAGCTAAACATTTTTGAAAATTTTATTTCTACAAACAGTATGCTCCTACGGAGCAAAACGAAATATTATGTAGTTTGCCCATTTATGGGCGCTTTTAAAGAGCCGATAAATCGG
>JACRNK010000132.1 GCA_016234985.1 Deltaproteobacteria bacterium | reverse complement strand
CTGTTGTGCCGATGACCATGGCAATTTTACTTTTAAGCGCAATGTCAAGGTGGTGCATGGTTGCTTCTGGAAGGGTGAAATCTATAACGCAGTCAGCCTTCTTTACTGCCTTTTCAAAATTATCAGTTAATTTAATGCCTATTTTTCCTGATCCTGCGGCCTCTCCAGCATCTTTGCCTATGTCAGGATGGCCGGACCTTTCCACTGCGCCGGCAAGCTCTGTTTCCCCGGTTTCTCTTACAACATTTATAATATTTCTGCCCATCCTGCCTGCCGCGCCTGTGACAACTATTCTGACCATAACTTATTCCTTTTTCTCCTTAATTTTCATATAGAAAACAAGCGCAAATATCACAACAGCTATCGCAACTGCAAACATTAAAGTGCCCTGCGGGTCGCTCCATTCCGTCAGATGCTCAAGAAATGTTACGGCAAGCATGAGGGCAATAACGCTTGATAGCTTCTTCTTGAGGTCATCCAGATCCTTGATGACCAGCCATTCAGGAAGTTTTAATTCGCCTATAAAAAGCTCATACAATGCTATGGCAAATATGTATAGAATAACAGCAATGATAAATGAATCAAGGATCGCCACGGCGTGTGCGGTAGCGCCGGCGGCCTCTGCTGCAAACATATCGGCAAACATATGATATATCATGCTGAACATCTTTACCGAGGCCCAGATAAATATGGAAACCGACGCGGCAAGCGATGACAAGACCGCAAGGATAACCGCATATTTGGCGTTTTCAAGGATAGTTTTCATTTATATAATGCCGCAGCCGCTAAGCGTCTTTTGAAGTTTCTTTCTGTTCGCCTCTCCCATCTTAACCAGCGGCAACCTGAACTCCTCTTTTATTTTTCCCATCATAGCAAGGGCAGTTTTTACCGGTATCGGATTTGTTTCTATGAACATGACCCTGTGCAGGGGCTGGAGCTTGTAATGTAGTTTTATTGCCTTTTCAAGATTGCCGTTAAAAAATGCATCACACATATCGCTTACGCCATTCGGCGCTATGTTTGATGTAACGGATATTACGCCGTGGCCGCCGATGCTCAAAATCGGCAGTGTTGTAAAATCGTCTCCTGAAAGGATTATAAAATCCTTTCTGCACAGCTCAATAGTATCGCTTACCTGCTGGAGATTTCCTGTCGCCTCTTTTATGCCGATAATATTTTTAATTTCGGATAATCCGGCGACGGTTTCGGGAAGCATGTTCACGCCTGTCCTTGACGGGACATTGTAAAGTATAATCGGCATCCCGACTTCTTCAGCCACAGCCTTATAATGTTGATAAAGCCCTTCCTGAGTAGGCTTATTATAATAAGGCGTAATGAGAAGCGCAGCATCCGCCCCTGCCTTTTCTGCATGTTTGGTCAACATGATGGTTTCGGCAGTGGAGTTTGAGCCTGTGCCTGCAATGACAGGAATTCTTCCGTTGACCGCTTCAATCGCAAGCTCAACAACCCTTTCATGCTCTTCATATGAAAGCGTCGCCGACTCCCCGGTTGTGCCGCACGGCACAATGCCGTCCGTGCCGCTTTTAATCTGGAACTCAATCAATCCCTTAAATGCCTTTTCATCCAGCCTGTTGTTTTTAAAGGGCGTGACAATCGCTGTCATGGAACCGCTGAACATAAAAATCCTCCGCTTTTAAGAATACCTGATAAAATATCTTATTTCTAAACTTATTTCAATCACTTTATAATAATCCGCAGCCTTGACGCAAGCACAATAAATAGCGTATAACTTTCGCATACGGAATTCTTAAAAAGGAGACAAGATGCAGGCAGATATAACACCGTTAATTGTCGGCGTATTGATATTTATCTCAAGCCTATTCTCATTGAAACTCGGCCTGTCAGTGGCAATTATTGAAATCGTTTTGGGGGTTGTTGCCGGAAACCTGGGGTTGAAGACGGAGGAGTGGATGATGTTTTTAGCCGGCTTCGGCGGCATCGTCTTAACCTTTCTGGCAGGGGCAGAGATTGACACAAAACTGCTGAAAGAAAAATTCAAACAGAGTTTTCTTATCGGTTTGTTTTCTTTTTTGACGCCGTTTGCCGGCGGCTTTGTCTATGCCTATTATGCTGCGGGCTGGAGTTTATCGGCTTCACTCATTGCAGGAATCGCCTTATCCGAAACATCTCTCGCTGTCGTATATTCCGCCCTGGTTGAAACCAAGCTGTCAAACACAGAGGTCGGCAAGATGCTTATGGCGTCCACATTCATAACCAATACAGGCACTGCGCTGATACTAAGTATTTTATTTGTCAAACCGACCCTCTACACATTTATCTTCATTACAGTTTCTATAGTTGTAATAATTGCGGCAACCAATTTTTCCCATCATGTTTTTGACAATCCGAAATTAAAAAATAAGGTGATTGAGCCTGAGATAAAATACATATTTCTTCTTCTGCTGGTTTTTATATACTTTGCAAATCTGGGAGAGGGACATGCCATACTGCCGGCATTCGTATTGGGGCTTCTTATGTCAAAACATTTTACCGAGACATCCGGGACAAAGGTCGTAAAAAACAGACTCCGGACCGTTGCCTTCGCAATTATCACGCCTATGTTTTTTATCGTTGCAGGCCTAAAGGTTTCACTATCATTCATTCTGCCTGCATTCGGACTCTTTGCCGCCTTTTTTCTTGTTAAACAGTTATCTAAGTTTATGGGTGTCTATTTTCTCGCCAAAAGATATATACCCAATGGCGGGATATATACCACCCTGTTAATGAGCACAGGCCTGACATTCGGGCTTATAGCAATTGTATTCGGACTACATTCAGGGTTTATCAACGATGCGCAATATTCCGTATTGACCGGCGTTCTTATAGCAAGCGCCGTGATCCCCACATTTATAGCGCAGAAGTGGTTTATGCCTGTGCATGCGGAGGATTTGGTGGATATAAATAACCGCTAATCTGCCTGCTTCCTCAAAAATGTCGGCGTATCGTAGGCGTCTTCATCTACAGCGTTAAAACCGCCGAGGGGTCTGAGCCTCTGAACCTCCGCCGCCCCTACTTCGCTTTTTTTCTCCTTTTCCCTTCTTACAATTGTCGGGATATCCAGATCGCCGACAATAACAGCAGGCGATATACCTTTGACCGGCGATGCCTTTCTCTCATCTTTTCCAAAGCCGGTGGCAATGACAGTAACCCTGACCTCGTCGCCCATTTTTTCATCTATCACAGCGCCGAAGATAATCTCGGCGTCTTCATGCGCCTCTTCCTTGATAAGCCTTGAAGCCTCGTTCACCTCATGCAATGTTATATCGGATGCGCCTGTAATATTGATAAGCACGCCCTTTGCGCCGTGAATGGAGATATCCTCCAGAAGCGGGCTGGACATGGCCTTTCTGGCTGCCTCTACCGCCCTGTTGTCTCCGCGCGCAACGCCGGAGCCCATAAGCGCAAGCCCCATCTCGCTCATTATGGTTTTCACATCGGCAAAGTCTACATTTACAAGGCCGTGTATTGTTATGACATCCGATATGCCCTTTACAGCCTGATACAGCACCGCATCTGCCTGTTTAAATGCCTGAGGAAGCGAAGTGGTCTTATCTGCAATGGATAAGAGTCTTTCATTCGGGATTGTTATAACAGTATCCACCGCAGCCTTGAGGGCCTTTAGCCCGTCATCTGCCTGCCGCATCTTCTTTTTTGCCTCAAAGGCGAATGGTTTTGTTACCACTGCAACTGTAAGGGCGCCGATCTCTTTAGCCGCCTCTGCCACAATCGGAGCTCCCCCTGTGCCTGTCCCGCCGCCCATGCCTGCCGTGATAAAAACCATATCAGCGCCTTCCAATGCCTCCCTGAGCCTGTCCTTGCTTTCTATGGCCGCATTTCTGCCTACCTCAGGGTTTGCCCCTGCGCCAAGGCCTTTGGTCAGATTTTCGCCAAGTTGAATCTTTATGGCGGCCTTTGATGCCACGAGCGCCTGAGCGTCTGTGTTGGCAATCAGAAATTCCACTCCTTCAAGCTCAGATTCTATCATTGTGTTGATGGCGTTGCACCCGCATCCCCCAACCCCTATGACCTTAATCTTTGCCCCTTTGTTGAAACTATCGGCAAATTCAATCATAAATACCTCCTTTTTTTGATTTACGATTTTAGATTTACTATTTTTAGATTTTAAATCGTAATTCGTAAATTAAAAGAACTCTTTCACCCACCCTTTCATCCTTTCAAACAGCTTATAATACTAAAGTTGTCGAATGTTTTTTGCCGTACAAAACCAAGCCAACGCCTGTGGAATACATCGGGCTCCTTACAACATCAACAAGCCCGCCGATGCCGGTAGGCAGGCCCCTCCTGACAGGAAGATTGAAAATCTGCTCTGCCAGTTCAACCATTCCGTCCATAATGGCTGTTCCGCCTGTAAGCACTATGCCGGAGGCTATCACGTTGTCATAGCCTGACTTGGTTATTTCCTGATTTGCAAGCTGGAAAAGCTCTTCTACCCGCGGCTCGATAATTTCTCCTAAAATCTGCCTTGAAACAACCCTGGGTTTTCTTCCTCCTACGCTGGGCACCTCTATGGTCTCATTTTTGTCTATCATTGACGTCATGCAGCAGCCGAATTTCTTTTTTATCTTTTCCGCCTCCTCGGCAGGCGTTCTGATGCCTACGGCAATATCTCCTGTAATCTGATTTCCGCCCAGCGATATAACAGCCGTATGCTTTATGGCTCCATTATGATACATGGCTATATCCGTGGTTCCGCCGCCAATATCAATCAAAGCGACGCCGAGGTCCTTTTCATCCTGACCCAATACCGCTTCGCTGCTTGCTATCTGCTGCAAGACAATATCCGCTACGGCAAGGCCTGCCCTGTTTACGCTTTTTACGATGTTCTGCGCCGACGCAACCGCTGCCGTGACTATATGAACCTTTGCCTCCAATCTGGTTCCGGTCATACCCAACGGCTCCTGAATGCAATCCTGCTGGTCAAGGATATACTCTTGAGGTATGACATGGATAACCTCTCTGTCTGTCGGGATGGTTATGGCCTGAGCAGCCTCTATTACCCTTGCTATATCAGCCTTTGTTATCTCTCTGTCCTTTACTGCAATAACGCCGTGGCTGTTAAAGCCCTTTACATAAGCTCCGCCTCTTCTATTGCCTTTCTTATGGACTGGACAGTGGAGTCTATATTTACCACAACGCCTTTTCTCAGCCCCTTTGAAGGGTGTGTGCCTATGCCTATAATCTCCAGCCCCTCCTGTTTTACCTCTCCAACGATGGCGCATATCTTTGTTGTTCCAATATCAAGACCAACAACAATATTATCCTTTTTTGCCATGTTTTCTCTCCCCCCTGTTTCCTGTAGGGGAGGGGCTTGCCCCCTCCCTGTGAGAGACTATAAGTGTCTCTCCTACATGGTCTATTCTTTGCCTTGGGTCTTTGGAGGCCAACCTTACCACTACCCCCCTGTTAGAGTTCAAACCAATAAATTCTATACCGGCAAGGCCGTTTCTTGATTGTATTACCCTCTCAAGCCTTGCAATCATGTCTGTAAAATCTCCGTCTCCAAGCTCGATTCTTGTCCCTTGCTGCATTGTATACAGCGTGAGGCCGTAGGTCTTGTCAATATTTATCTCCGATAGCTCATCGTCTGCAAAAATCCCTTTGTTTGCCAAAAGGTGAACCAGGT
>JACRNK010000131.1:13253-14155 GCA_016234985.1 Deltaproteobacteria bacterium | reverse complement strand
TAGAGGCCGATTTACTTAATGCAGCCTCTGGGTCTTTTTCAAATTTATCTTTACACCCCTGGGCGCAGAAATAATATTGCTTGCCTTTATATTCACTCTTATACTTTGCAGTTTTTTCATCAACGGTCATGCCGCAGATAGGGTCAATTGCCATTGCATCTCCTTACTTACAGCATTTCGGCGGCTCGCTGCCATAGGTCTCTTTGTTTACCTCTGCAAGCTTTACAAGAAATCTCCTCCACCATGGCAGCTTCTTAATATATCTCTCTGGTTCTGCGTCAAAGATATTTTTACAGGTTTCAGCACAAAAGTAGAATATAGAGCCCTTGTATTCAGATCTGGCTGCTGCCTGATTTTCGTTAATCTCCATATTGCAGACGATGTCTCTTACCATAAATATTACCTCCCGAACCTCGCGAAGACATCCATCAGTTCATCTATCTTCTTATCCCTTTCTCTTGTTGTGCCAGTCTTAATAGCTGCTGTAACACAGGATTCAAGGTGCCTTTTCATTACAATCTTGCTCACCTGCTCCAGCGCGCCGGCAACAGCGCTTATCTGATGGAGGATGTCAACGCAGTACTTCTCCCCCTCAATCATCCTCTTTATGCCATTAATCTGGCCTTCTATCTTTTTCAGCCTGCTTAAGGCGTCTTTTTTTGTGTGTTCATTTATCATATACAATACATGGGTAGGGTATCATAAAAATAAGGCTTGCGTCAATGCTAAAGTAGGTTTTTCAACAGATTGCCTACTTTGCTTCATCAACAATACTGAGAATAAACCTGTCCACCTCATCTGCAATTGATTTAATATCAGATTTGGGATAAAAATCTGCTATCACCCTTGGCCTTAAAGCGCTTATATAAGTCTTGCCATTCTGAACATAGACGCTTATCGGA
>JACRNK010000131.1:0-13213 GCA_016234985.1 Deltaproteobacteria bacterium | reverse complement strand
TCATCAACAATACTGAGAATAAACCTGTCCACCTCATCTGCAATTGATTTAATATCAGATTTGGGATAAAAATCTGCTATCACCCTTGGCCTTAAAGCGCTTATATAAGTCTTGCCATTCTGAACATAGACGCTTATCGGACACGGAAGCATAAGGGCTATCTTTATATCCTTATTCAATACCTCTGTCGCATATTTTGGATTGCATATCTCAATAATCTTTAACGGCTCCCTGTCAAAACCCTTTGATGCAAGCGTTGCTTTAACATCGTGTGTATGGAGCACCCCAAAACCCTTTTCCTTGCTCTTTGCCTCAACTGCTGAAACAGCCTCATCAAAACCCTTTTTCGTTTCCACTGTGTAGTCAAACTCATTCTTCATTTTTTATCTCCTCTCTTTTTATAAAGTTTTTAGGAAATCTATTAAGTCCTTCATATCATCATCCTCAATAGACCATCTTAATTGTTTTAGCCCTTTCGCCCTCGTTTTAATCTTTCCCTCAACCTCGCCTTCTCCCTTGTGGGGAGAAGGCTAAAGGATGAAGGTGAGAAAGGAAGGAAAGTGGTTCGCCTTGATTATTACTACAAAGAGTAGTAGCTTGTCAAGCAAAAAATTCTTTTGCTCTAAAAATTTCCTTGACTCTGTACCTAAGTACATGGTTTATATTTACCACAATACCCCCTCTCCCTTGATGGGAGAGGGCTGGGAAGAGGGTGATTATTTATGGAGGACTTTTTCATGGAGACCTTAACAATTGGCAGGGTGGCAAAAAAGGCAGGGGTAAATATTGAAACTATACGATACTATGAGAGGCAGGGGCTTATTCCCAGACCGCCAAGGAGGCAATCAGAATGGGGAGCGCTTGGCTATCGGCACTATCCTGCTGAGACAGTGAAACGAATTCAGTTTATAAGACATGCAAAGGAGTTGGGTTTTTCCCTTAAGGAGATTGCGGAACTTCTCTCCCTGAGAATTGAACAAGGCGTAACCTGCGGTGATGTCAGGAAGCGGGCAGAGGCAAAGATTGCAGATATTGATACGAGGATAAAGATTCTACAGAGGATGAAGAAGGCTCTCGTAAATTTGGCAAAGGAATGCAAAGCCAGAGGACCAGTAAGTGAGTGCCCCATATTAGAGGCACTGGAAAGATGAAAGGAGGCGAATAGATGAAAGTAGAATTGTTATATTTCAAAGGATGTCCAAACATTTCATTGGCAAGAAAAAATCTTAACGAGGCATTTGGTAAAATAGGGATTCCTGCTCAATGGGATGAGGTTGATTTAAATGATCCAAATACGCCAAAAGAGCTGAAGGGCTATGGCTCGCCTACAATACTTGTTGACGGTAAGGATGTAACTGGAATAGTTGCTGGAAGAAAAAGCATTAGCTGCCGCACATATTATAATGCAAAAGGTGAAATCTCAGGCGCGCCAGATGCAGAGATAATTGTAAAGGCGATTTTAGAATCAGTTAAAAAGATGCAAAGGCAGTAATAAAAATAGAAAAGAACAAGGTCACAGTTGAACAACTTAGCGAAGCTATTATAAAAATGGGCTTTATGGTAGTGAAGGAATAATATAAGAGTTTTATCTAAGCGGCTATGATTATTACCTCTCGAAGATACCCTTTAACTTGGAAAAAAATATCTCTATGAGGAGACCGAAGAAGGCACCGACAAGTCCGCCTATCCCTGAGATGATTATGAATATAACAGAGAGATAGATTGTGATTAGTGATTTAAGGTTACCGATATTGTTTCCAAAAAGGTTTATCATGTCTTTTCTTGTGGCATCATACCAGCCACCTTCTAAACCCTTACCAAAGAAGGTCTCGAGAGAACCTGCGACTGCGATAGCGGTTATAATACCAGCAATACCGCCGATCAGGATCCCCTTTCTTATACCTGAGAATCTTCCCATGCTAAATATTTATCACATAAACCCTTTTAGATCAAGCAGATTGACAAATTAGGGTATTTGATATATCCTAAATTAATGAAGATAAATATTAAAAAGAATACCCTTCAGGGGAAGATAATTCTTCCTTTTGTAACCCTCTCATTTCTTGCGATCATTGTGGTTGTCCTTTTTGTAGGTGAGATACTCACCCACCGTATGGAAGAGAGTACAACAAAGGAGATAATTTCCTACAGGGATACCATTGAGAGTTTTTTCAGGGACAAAGAGAAACAGGCGATCCTTTATGCCGAACTCCTTGCGGATGAAAGGAGGATAATGGAGAAGTATGGTGAAAAACGTATTATGGGTCTCTTCCATCTGGGCCTGTTCATGCAGGAAGGTCTCAAGATATACATTGAACCTTTCAGGTATCTGAAGGAAGGGAATACATCACAGAAAGATTTAATAAAGAAGGGGCTTTCTGGCGAACTCACATTGGGATTTATACCAAAACAGCTCGGAGATACAGTTAATCTCGATTTTGATGTCGTTGCACCTGTCAACAGGGATAAGATCATCATGGTTGGCTTTGGCTTCGATGATGAATATCTGAAAAGGATAAAGAAGAAGATAGGGAATGACATATTCATCCTTTACGGGGAGAGGGTCGTGTCCTCCACATTAAGGACGGAGGATGAGAGACTGGAGATACAGAAAAAGGCCACGCCTGATCTCATTGAGAGGGTAACAAAGAAGGGGGAGTCAGTAATCGAGAGGCTATTTTTTGAAAAGAAGGAATACAAGGTGATATTCGCACCACTCGAAAGGGAGGGAGGAGGAAAAGCTATATTCGGGATTGTCATGTCTACGAATGACCTCGTCCTTGCAAAAAAGAGGATCATCGCAAATTATATCGCCATATCGCTTTTGATCATGGCGGTACTCAGTCTTATAAACTATATCGTCGTCAAGAGGAGTCTCCGTCCCCTCAAAAGGCTTTCGGTAATGGCTAACAGGGTTGCAAGGGGAGACCTTTCGCAGAGGGTTGATATAGAATCGCCCGACGAGATCGGGATTGTGGCCACTTCATTTAATAATATGGTTGAGTCCCTAATAAGGGAGGAGGAGAAACTGAACCTTACCATCAAACAGATGATAAGACAGGAGAAGTTTGCATCTATTGGTGAGATAGCAGCAGGAATCGCCCATGAGATAGGAAATTCCCTCGCAATAATTGTGGCATATTCCAAACTCCTTCTTAACAGGGGTTATGATGAAGATGCAAGGGAATGTCTTAAATATATAATGGATGCCGCAACAAGGATGGACAGGATTACAAAGAGTCTTCTCATGTACGCAAAGCCTTCATACCAGCAGGAGATACTATATATAAACAGAGTTATTGAGGAGTCTATATCGGTTGTTTTATTTCAGTATGAGCGGGATGATACACCCTGCAGGATTGAGAAGAGCCTTGGTGAAAATCTCCCACCTGTCATGGGGAATAAGGGTGAACTTCACCAGGTCTTTATAAATCTCTTTATTAACTCTGTGCAGGCGATGCCTCATGGCGGTACCATATCCGTCTCCACAGAACATATAGACAAAGACATAGTCATAAAGGTGATAGATACCGGAGAGGGGATACCACAGGAGAACCGTGAGAGGATATTCGACCCCTTTTTTACCACAAAAACAAAAGGTACAGGCCTCGGGCTGAGCATAACCCAGCGTATAATAGAAAACCATAAAGGGGAAATAATGGTGTGTAGCGATATAGGGAAAGGAACAACCTTTATAATAAGGCTGCCTACAGTTCAGGGATCTTGAAAATTTTCCTTTTTCGGTTTTTCCTCTAACATATGTTCAAACTCAAGAGGGTGGTCCTCCATAAGGTCTTCCATTGGAATCTTTCCTGTAAGCCATACCAAGTTCATCGGAAAGACACGGCTTTTTAGGTGGACATTATAGAAATGCCAGACCATCCCGAAGAAGAGGGCGATAAGTGCCTCTGTGCTGTGTGCAATATATGCAACCCCCCATATCCAGAATGAGGACCAACCCGGGAGTATATCTGCTGTCGTTGTCGGAAACCAGTACATAAAACCTGTCAGGGTCATAACAAGGACAATTATCACAACGAGCCAGTAATTGAGTTTCTGGAGATAGGTGTACCTCCCGAATCTGGGCATTTCATCGGAGATTCCTGTGAGATACTTTATGTTTTTCCAGCAATCTCTAATATCCTTAACCCGAGGGAACATATCTACCCCTAACCTTTTTTGGGTAGCAATGTAAATAATATAACCGATATGATAGATTGTATCAGTGATGAGGACAACTGCCCCGAATCTGTGAACGTGGCCTGCCATTTTAATTCCTCCCCACAGGTTAATCCACATCTGTGATATCCTGAGATCGGGATATTTCAGAGTGAAACCTGATGCCGCCAGATAGAATATAGATGTGAAAAGCACTATGTGCTGTATCCTGTAGTGGATATTCATTCGTTCAACCTCTCTGGGTAGATTCTTCAGAAAGATATTTAAAGAAGGTTTCCTGAGGGGTTCTTTCCCTTTTCTTATCTTTCTGGCTATTTCGGAATAGATGTCAAGGACGAGATGGATAAAAAGGAAGGAAACGACAGAGACGATTATCCATACCATAACAACTCTTGCATAGAACGCGGTTGGATTATTCTTTGAATCAATAGGTCTGTGTGTAAAGGCACGGGCGAACTCTTCTGTTGCCCCTTCATGACACCTTGAACAGAGTCTCACCTTATTTTCTCCAAAGACAGGGGATTCAGGGTCGTTATGGGATTTTATATCATGGTTACCATGGCATATGGCGCAGTTTGGTGTCTCACGGCTTCCCATGACATACCGCTTTCCGTGAAAATGTGCCCTGTAAGACTCAACGACATAGATATTCAATCCATATCTTGACGCGATAGTACTGTCACTGTGACATCTGGCGCATGTCTCCACTATCCTCTGCCTTGATACAGAGGACAGAGGGGCTGAGGATAGTTTGATATAGTGATGACGGTTATGACAGTCTGTACAGAATGCTGCGTTTTGTATCCCCTCTTCAATGATCGCCTTTCCGTGAATACTCTTTTTGAAGACCTCATATTCCTTATTATGGCATCCCACACATGAGGCAACTGTTATTGGGTCATTCCCCTTTCCTTTCAGGAATCTGGATATCTCTTTTACATCTTTTGATATCAATTCTTCTGATACGGTATGGGTCATCTTATAAAACCTTATTGCATGGCAGCCCATGCATTCCAGCTTACCATGGACTGAGTCTTTGTACTCCCTTTCATCAACAAATCTTTCGTCCTTAAATCTGCTATGGCAGATTATACATTTTGCCTCCAAATCATCAGATGCAATGGTGAAAAATGGAAGCATCAATATTATGAAGGGAAAAAGGAAGGGAAGGAATCTATGTAGACTCTTTTTTATAAGGGATGTTATATTTTTTAAGTTTCTCATAGAAATTTGGCCTCGGCATCCCGGCCTCTATTGCAGCTCTGCTTACCCTCCCTTCATGTTTTTTAAGGAGCGATTGTATGTAGTCTTTCTCGAATCTCTCTTTCGCCTCCCTGAAAGTAAGGGTATCATAGGATGGTATCTCCATCTTCGATTTATCCCTTAATTCGTCAGGCAGGGTTGATATGTCGAGCTGTTTCCCCTCTGACATCAACACCCCTCTTTCCATAAGATTCTCGATCTCCCTCACATTACCTGGCCAGTGATAGTTCATTAAGAAATTCATGAATGCCGGTGAAATGGTTTCAACCGATTTTGAGAATTTCTTATTGTATTTGAGGAGGAAGTAATGGAGTAGCAGAGGTATGTCCTCTTTTCTTTCCCTGAGCGGTGGTAGATTTATGGTAAATATATTTATCCTGTAAAAGAGGTCTTCCCTGAAATTACCTGCCTCCACCTCCTTCTTAAGGTTTTTGTTTGTAGCTGATATAATCCTCACATCAACTGTAAAGGGCCTCCTGCTTCCTATCCTGAGTATCAGACCGTCCTGAAGGACCCTGAGGAGTTTTACCTGTAGACTTGGGGGCATCTCGCCTATCTCGTCAAGAAATAGTGTCCCCATGTTAGCTGCCTCAAAGAGCCCCTCCTTTGATCTCACGGCACCTGTAAAGGATCCTTTCTCGTATCCGAAGAGCTCGCTCTCAAGTAGGGTCTCAGGGAAGGCAGAGCAGTTTATTGAGAGGAATGTCTTATCGGCCCTGAGGCTGTTTTTATGTATTGCCTGTGCTATGAGCTCTTTCCCCGTGCCGCTTTCACCCTGTATAAGGACAGTGGCATCAGTGGGTGCAACCTTTTCGACCAGCGAGAAGACCTCTTTCATGGCCGTGCTCTCACCAATGATTTTTTCCCTTTCCTGCATGGCCTTCAGTTTCTCCCTAAGGTATCTATTCTCATCCAGAAGCCTCTTATGCTGGAGGGCGTTCTTTATAGTAATCTCTATGACATCAGGGTCGAAGGGTTTTGTTATATAGTCATAGGCCCCTATCTTTATCGCCTCGACAGCGGTCTCGATGGTTGCATAGGCTGTTATAAGTATAATGGGGATGGTAGAATTATACTCCTTTATATTTTTCAGGACCTCTATCCCGTCCATCTTCGGCATCTTGAGGTCAGATATGACTATATCAGGGTCTTCTTTTTTCACTATCTCTATGCCCTCATAGCCATCTTTGGCAAGAAGGACTACAGAGTCCTTGAGCAAACGCCTGAACATCTCCCTCATGCCAGGCTCATCGTCTATAACGAGAATCTTTTCCTTGTTCTCTGTATTCATAGCCTTTAGATCCTAATCGATGGGGATACTGATATAAAAGGTCGTCCCCTCACCTCTCTTACTTGAGAATGAGATCGCACCGTTATGCCTCTCTATTATCTTCTTGGATATTGGTAATCCGAGTCCAACCCCACAGACACCCCTTTTTGTCGTAAAGAGGGGCTCGAAGATACTCTCCTTTATATCATCAGGTATCCCTTCACCTGTATCGGAAATCTTTATCTCAAGGATATTATTATGCCGTTTGCATTCTAAAGTCAACTCTCCACCTCCCGGCATCGCCTGTACCGAGTTTAGAATTATATTAAAGAAGGACTCCCTTAGCTGTTTCTCATCACCCCTCATAAGGGGAAGCCCATCTTCGTAATCCCTCCTGACATTTATCCCCTGAACCCTTATCTGGCTCTCTATGTCCGCAATACAGACGTCAAGGCAGCCTGCTATATCAAAATAAGTGTATTGCATTTCAGGCAGTCTCGCAAAGGACATGAGGTTTTCGATAACGGCTTTCGCCTTTTTTGCCTCCCTTATTATGGTCTCTAAATCCCTGTGGTGTTCGCTTTCTATTTCGACCTCTCTCTGAAGTGCCCTCGAGAAACCGATTATTATGTTTATTATATTATTCAGTTCGTGTGATATGCCACCTGCGAGATTCAGGAGTTCTCTGTTCTTCTCTTTGATCTGTTCCTCCTTTTTTCTCAGTCCATCTATCATCCTGTTAAAACTCCTCTCCATGACTTCCACCTCATCGCCCTGAATAGATTCCTCTAAACCTTCATCAGGAAGGCCTGTCCCTGTAAAGGCCGTGGCCCTCTGGCTCAGTCTTTCGACAGGGGCGGTGATCTTTTTCGAAATCGTTATCGAAAGCAGGATTCCCATGAACATAAAGAATAATGAGAAGGCGAAGGCCTCAAGAAGGGCCTTCCCCATTCTCTGGAAGAAGATTTCTACCCTCAATCCGATCTCAACCTTACCTATGACATCTCCTTTATAAAGGATGATCTTAGATACCTTCCTTAATCCCTGATATTCACCTTTCACTGGAAGATCGGTTTGGGCAATTATACCTCCCTCAGGATCGGTTACGAGGATATAGTTAAAGAGCGGCTTTTTTTTCACATTCTCAAGTATATCGTCAATAACCTGATAGTTGCGGTTCACCAGGAGATTCGGGATGACCGATGAAATCGTCTCGGCAAAAAATTCTCCTTCCCTCTGGATATCCTCGGATATGCGGTTTAGATCATTTACAACAAATATAAAGGAAAGAATCCAGCATGTGAAAAATATGAATGCTATAAGGGACAGGGAAATCTTGAATCTGAGGGTTTTAGTTGAAAGCCTAAACATCTTTCCCCCGCTTCACCCTCCCATCCCCTCTCCCGAAGGGGAGAGGATTTAGGTGAGGGGACAGAATTAAATGTGTTTGTATTATCAACCAGGCGCACGTTTTAATTTAGGCATCTCACCATGACAGTTTATGCATATATCCCTGTTGACGACCATCGTCTTATGCCCCCTGAAGCTATGGCATTGATTGCAGTGGTATTCAAACTGTGCATGAACGGTATGGGAAAAGACACCCTTCTGGGGTCCCTGTATAAAGCGCTCATAGATGTGGCACTTAAAACAGATAAGGTTCTTTATTGTTTCTTCCTTCTTATCTTTCCTTTCTTCAGAAAAGGAGACACCTTCTGGCATTGGTAGACTTTTCTTTTCGGCTTTAAAATCAGGCCCTGGACAGGCCGTAAGAAGGAAAAGAAGCGCTATAACTATGACAGCCTTATTTCCGTACATAATTCCCTATTCCTCCTTCTCCTTGATAGATGCCTTTGGGAAGAGACGTTCGAATTCTGCAGGATGGCGTTCCTTCAGATTCTTTATTGATATCTTACCTGTAATCCAGACAAAGCTCATAGGGAATACATCGGGTTTAAGGTGCTCATTGTAGAAATGCCAGAAGAATATGAATATAATCGCAAGGAGTGCCTCATCGCTATGCATTATGTAGAATAGTTCCCATGCCCAGTTCGTTGCCCAGGACGGGATTAAAAAGGCTGCCTTTGTCGGGAAGGCAAGGGCAAGACCTGAAGAACCTATGATAAGTATTCCCCAGAAAACAGCCCAGTAATCAAATTTCTGGGAATAAGTGAACCTCCCGAATTTGGGCTTATCTCTGGATATGCCGAGGAAATATTTTATATTCTGAAAGAAGTCCACCAGGTCCTTTGGGGTTGGGACTATATCAAAACTGCGCTCCCCTTTGAAAAAACGATACCCTAAATATATCAGGTGGTATAAAAAATCGAGGAGCATAGTGATACCCGCAACCCTATGGATGATGCCTGCTGTCTCAGGGCCACCCCATATCCTTACCCACCGACTTGAGTATTCCACCTCAGGATACTTAAGTGCCCAGCCTGTCAGGGCCACAAGGATGAAGGTGGTAAATAGTATTATGTGCTGGATCCTGTAATGTATATTGAGCCTCTCGACCTCTTCAGGAAGTTCACTCACCTGTGACTGATGTCTCTCTTGACTCATTCTTCCCTCCTCTTCTCTCTCAGATAATCCCTTATTATCGCATATGCCTCAAGTAGTACATGCAGTATACAGCCTGCGATGACTGATATCGTCAGTACGATAAGGGTCTTCTCTGCGTAGTATGGTATCGGGTTGTCTCTGCCCACAGGTTTATGCGTGATTGCAGAGGTAAATTTGTTATTTGCGCCGGGATGGCAACTGCTGCAGAGATTTAACCTGTTTGTCCCGAATACCATTGCCTGCGGGTCTTTACTGCTCTTTACATCGTGACTTCCGTGGCAGGTCGTGCAGACAGGCACCTTTTTATGCCCGAGTATATATTTCTTTCCATGAAAACTCTCCTTATACCTTTCAAGAACCTTTGGGCTGAAGCCATAATCTTTTGAGATAGACTCTTTTTCGTGACATCCCCCGCATGTCTCCATCACATGTCCAAAGTCAACAGGGGACTGGCCAGATTTTCCTGGCGATATATAATGGGCTGACCCATGGCAGTCTGTACAGTAGGCTCCGTCTGATTTCTTCTTTTTGAATATATTTTGACCGTGGACACTACCTTTGACTTTTCCGAATACATCAGGATGGCACTGATTGCAGGCAGAGAGGGCAACAGGGTCTGCCTTACTCTTTATTCTTATTGATAAGGATATATCGAGGATTGATTTATCAATCTCTTTCTCAAGGGTCTTATGGGGAGTATCTATATATTTAAGATGGCAGGATGTGCAATCCAGTGTGCCATGTACAGATTTTGAGAACCTCTCACCGTCTATGAATATCACACCTTCAGATGTCCCATGACATATCAAACAGGAAAGGCTGTTTGCAATGGCGGGATCGGGATGGGACAGAAGCGAAATCAAAAAAATAAAAATTAGAGATAATAAGGTTATTTTCTCTCTTTTCACGCCACCTCCACAAAAAGGGGATATTAATGTATAATTATACCACTTCTTTAGTTCCTTTAGTTAAAAAAATAAAGGATTACAAATCGTCTGTGTATAACTGAAGATGGGGGTGCAGTTAGCACCCCCCTTTGGGTAAATCTTAAGTTATTTTACCCTTCCAGTCTCTTCTGCCTCTTTTGTCTCAGAAAGCGCTACCAGTGCGCTTATAGTATTCACAATATAACCGGCTGCAGTTCCAAGAATCGCACCGACTACAAGACTTAGAGCTCCGATCGAGAATATACCTATGGTAATTCCTGCTACAAGGATTGCCCTCACGAGAAGGGTTGGTGCAACGGCATCTCCTGTTAACTTAGTCAGAAGTAAAAGTGTACCGTAACCACCGAAATAGAAGCCAGGGAGTATCCCGAAGATTAAGAAGGCGATTCCACCGAAGGTTGCCCCAATCTTCATCCCTATATTGAGTGTATTTTTTCTTTCCTCTTTCATTTTGATCCTCCTTTCATTATTATCATTAATCTTTTTTCTCTATCTATTAATTATTAAAAGCAAAAGGTATGCCAAAAGGCAAATAAGTATAACTTATTGAATTTAAAATAGATTTTATTGATGGTCAGCCTCTATGGGGAATACAAAGTGTAACAAAAAAGCTGCAAAATTGACTTAAAATAGAAAATTACTAAATATTACAATAATTTACAATGAATAGCCTTTCTCCTTGCCATGAAGTTTTTTAAGCACATCCTCGCCTTTCTTAACCTTTCTATCACCTGCCATTGAGTCTGGGATAAACCTTGCCTTTCGTAAAATGTCAACTGATGCCTGCTCAATTGCAACCATATCATCGGATATGAGTATCCCCTGATCCTGAAACAACGGGACATCTGCAACAGGCATACAGTCGCACTCAGGCTGGATATCAAGAAGAAAGTTTATGTAAATAACCTTCTTCTTTTTAAATGTGGAAAGCACAGCGCCAGCGCCTTCTGCAAGGCCTTTTTGGAAATACTCGTCGTTCTGCGGCAGATGCAGCGCCTTTTCAGGGCAGACCCTTGTGCATCTTCCGCATCTCCAGCATTCATTCATTATGTATGCCCACTTCTTTCCTTTGAATTCTATTATGCCGAGAGGGCAGACATTAACGCACTGTTCGCAATATGTGCATTTATCTTTTGTCCATGTGATAATCCCCTCGCCAAAGGTATGAATACATCCCCTGCCCTTTTTCCAGCCGTGCATCCTATGTTCAGAGCTTATGCCGCCCATTGCAAGATTCTTTATTGCGCCTGCATAGCCGGCATTTATATGCCCCTTGCAGTGGGAGAGAACAACCATTGCAGAAACATCATGTATGAGTGTTGCAATTGCCACCTCTTTTAAAACACTGCCCTTCTTTATTTTAACAAGTATATTATCCTTTCCATTCAATCCATCTGCCAATACTACAGGCGCGCCGCAGGAGTGATGGTTAATCCCATTTTGATTTGCCACCTCAAGATAATCAAGCCCCATTATCCTTACAGTATCTGTTACAAAGTCTTTACTGCAACCTCTTCGTCTTTTTTAAAATATTTTTTAAAATCAATCTTCTTAATCAGCCTCTCTAATTTTCCCGGCAGGCTTTCCTTATAATCCCATTTTAATGCCCTTGCAGAGGCAAAAAAGACTTTTGACATAGGCATCCCCTTCTAAATTAATTTAAGCCTTTTTAAATCTTCTTCTGTCCAGTTAGTATCTTGAATTATCGATTAATTGCAGAATATCCCTGCTATTTCTTAACATAGCTATAATTTTGGCAGGGATATTATGAAATTAAATCAATCCTGCAAAAGACCTCAACAATCTTCGGGTCAAATTGCAAACCTGCCCCTGCCTGAATCTCTTTTAATGCCTCTTCCTTTGAGAGCGCCTTGCGCCATGGCAGGCCGGATGTCATGGAGGCATAGGCATCTGCAACAGCTATTACCCTCGCAAGATATGGTATATCATCGCCTTTAAGCCCATCAGGGTAGCCTGCGCCGTCGTATCTCTCATGGTGAGATTGGATAATTGGCGCGAGATGCTGCAATGCAGCAACCTTTTTTATAATCTCAGCGCCTTTAGCAGGATGCTGATTTATTATAGCCTCCTCCTCATCTGTTAGATTGCCTGCCTTTCTCAGGATTATCGTTGGGGTTGCCACAAAACCAATATCATGCAGCAGGCTTGCAAGCCGCAGTTCATCCCTTTCTTTGTCCTGAAGGCCAAGACCTTGAGATAGAAGCATTGCATACTGCCTTACTTTTTCTGTATGCTCACGGAAGAATGATGCCTTCACATCCATAGCGCTTATAACAGCCTCAATATTCCCAGCATCATTGTTTAAAAGAACAGCGAGCTGCTCAGGGTTATTTTCCAATTGCACAATCAGTGTTTCACGGTAGAGATAGACAAGATTCCTTCCTGCGTTTTTTGCTGAATAGAGCGCAGCATCAGCCCTTTCAATTAATTGCTCAATATTACCCGCACAGCTCGGGAAACAGGCGATGCCAATGCTTATAGTAAGCCCTATCTCGCTGCCATTCGGGAGAATGAATGGTAATTTTGAAACAACATTCCTTATCCTTTCACCCACTAATTGGGCTCCTGAGGAATTTGTTTCAGGCAGAATAATTGCAAACTCCTCTCCTCCGTATCTCCCTACAATATCCACAGAACGTGTCTGCCTCTTGAGGATTTGCGCCAATAATTTTAAAACAGCATCGCCGGCAGCATGGCCATAGGTGTCATTCACCAGCTTAAAGTGGTCAATATCTATTAAAAGAAAAGAAAAATAATGCTCATAGCGGCTGGAGCGAGCGGCCTCCTCTGTGAGCCTCTCCATAAATGCCCTTCGGTTTAAAAGGCTTGTAAGGCCGTCTGTTGTTGCAAGCTCTGTTGTCTTTGTATAGAGCCTTGCATTTTCAACTGCTGTTGCAGATTGGAATGCGAGCATAAAGAGGAGGCTTTCATCCTCCCCTGTAAAATGCCCGCCGCCCTTCTTATTTGC
>JACRNK010000130.1 GCA_016234985.1 Deltaproteobacteria bacterium | reverse complement strand
AAGGGGAGAGGGAACTTGATTTTTACCCTCCCTTGAGATGGGAGAGGGAACTGTTTATCTCCCCTCCCTTGAAGGGGATTATTCCTTTTCTTTCCCCTCCCTTGACGGGAGGGGATTAAGGGGAGGGTGGGTTTAGGCATTGACGTTCCCAAGCCGGAACTTGGGAGCAAGGAAATAAAGGATCATCTTTTTTGTCCCCCTTTGGAGGGGGTAGGGGGAGGAAAATTTAGCCAACACCATCCACCCCCTTAATCCCCCGCCAGCGGGGGACAACAGAGGAAATAAAAACGTATGAAAAAGGAGGCCCCATGAAATTCATCAACAATTTAAGGATAAAGAACAAGCTTTTTTTAATGCTTGTTCTCCCGATTGCAGGGTTGCTGTATTTCTCGCTCAACGGGATATGGGATAAATCAGGGCAGTCGTCAGAGATGGGCAGCTTGCAGAATTTGTCGGAGCTTGCGGTTAAGGTAAGCGGCCTGGTGCATGAAGCGCAAAAAGAGAGGGGCAGCACTGCGTTGTTTATGGGCAGCGGGGGAAAGGAATTTGTTTCGCAGCTTTCGGAGCAGAGGTCGGAGACCGATAAGAAGATAACGGATTTGCAGGTGTTTCTAAAGGGATTCAGCGGCGATAGATTTGGAAACGAATTCAAAAACAGCTTGGATACCGCCGTTAAAAACCTTGAAAATATAAAGGGCAGAAGGGACGCTGCCGGCGCAATGAGTATTTCAGCGTCTGAGGCCATAGGGTATTATACGAATACTATTGCCTCGTTTCTTGACGTGGTCGCTCATATATCAAGGCTCAGCAATAATGCGGAGCTTACCAATATGACGTCTGCGTATGTAAATCTTATGCAGACAAAGGAAAGGGCTGGAAGAGAGAGGGCGCTTTTAAGCAATACCTTTGCGCAGGATAAATTCGGGCCAGGGATATTCAATAAATTTATTTCTAATGCGGCAGAACAGAATACATACGAAACTCTTTTTTTATCATTTGCCGCGACCGATGAGAAGGACTTTTACAAAACCAAGATGCAGGGTCAATTTGCAGATGAGGTGGCAAGGATGAAAAAGATTGCCTTTGAAAAAGGCGATAAAGGCGATTTTGGGGTAAACGATACCGATTGGTTTAAGATGGCCACAGGTAAGATAAATCTTTTGAAAGAGGTGGAAGACAGGCTTTCAATGGATTTGAATCAGAAGGCGGGGCAGCTTAAACAGAGAGCGCAGACTGCGCTGATAGCTTTTATAGTGATAACGGCAGTTGCGGTTATCCTGTCCGTATTGCTTGCCTATATCGTCATCCGCAGCATTACGCAGCCGTTAAACAATATGGCGGAAACCTCTCAGAAGATAGCCGCAGGGGAGTTGGATGTGGCTGTAAATGTGAATTCAAAGGATGAGGTCGGGATACTGGCCAATGCATTTCGGGAGATGATTGCGTATCTGAAGACCATGGCCAATGCGGCAGGCGCGATAAAACAAGGAGATTTAACCGTTGAAGTAACTCCGAAATCTGAAAGAGATGTTCTCGGCAACGCATTCAGAAATATGACCATCTATCTCAAAGGCATGGCCCACACAGCAGAGGCAATAGCAGAAGGAGATTTAAAAGGAGATGTTACGCCCAAATCCGAAAAAGACACATTGGGCAACGCATTCAAAAAAATGATTGTAGGCTTGCGTGATATAGTCGGCCAGTTAAGAGGCGGCTCTGACCAGGTAGCCTCCGCATCATCCGAGATAGCCGCAACAGCCGAGCAGTCAAGCAGAAACAGCGAAGGAGCGGCAACCGCAGTAGAAGAAATAACATCCACCATACACGAAATGAGCGCAAACATACAAAACGTGGCAAAAAGCATACAGAGCCAGTCAGCCGCAGTAACCCAGACATCATCATCAATAGAAGAACTCATAGCATCCATCCAGAGGGTGGCCGACAATGCAAGGCGGCTTGCGGAACTCTCCGGCAAGGCCAGCGAAGCGGTGAACATGGGCAAGGGCGCTGTTGACAAATCATCAACCGGCATGAATGAGATAACAAAGGTTATAACAAAATCAGGCGATACCATCAGGCTTCTTGGAAGCAGGGCCGAAGACATAGGCAAAATCGTAGAAGTCATAGACGACATAGCCGAGCAGACCAATCTTCTGGCGCTAAATGCAGCCATAGAAGCGGCAAGGGCAGGGGAGCACGGCATGGGCTTTGCCGTAGTAGCGGACGAAGTAAGAAAACTTGCCGAGAGGTCTGCAAAGAGCACAAAAGAAATAGGAGACCTCATCTACGGCATCCAGAAAGACACTCAGGCAGCAGTCAACAATGTAGAGAAGAATGTAGGGGTTGTGGAGCAGGCATTAAAACTATCCGCCGAAGTTGTAGAATCGCTTAAGAAAATAGAGGGTTCGGTTACTGATGTATCAAGTCAAGATACTCATCAGAAATCAGCGCAGCTACAAGCGAGCAGGCAGACGGATGCGACCAGATAAGCAAGGCAGTGAGCAAACTAAACGAAGTAACCCAGTAAGTAAGCGCATCTGCGGATGAGCAGGCAAGCGGCACAGAGCAGGTAGTCAAGGCAGTGGAAAAACTCAGAGACATGGTTAAGCAGAATGCCTCAAGCTCAACAGAACTTGCGGCGTCGGCAGAACAGCTTTCAAGGCAATCGGATTCATTGACAGAGGTGGCGGGAAGGTGTAGTATAGATGATACAACCGGACAAAAAGTGAAGGTTGCGTCAACAGGGAAAACCGGTTCGTTTGGCGCAGCGAAACACCACAAGGCGTAAAAGAGAGTCAAAGAGTTATCCTTTTTGTCCCCCTCTGGAGGGGGTAGGGGGAGGAAAATTGAGCCACCACCATCCACCCCCTTAATCCCCCGCCAGCGGGGGACAGCAGAGAGTCAAATAAAAAATCAACCTATGTTAAGCGAGGCTTCAAAATAATGTCATTTATATCTTCTCTGCCTTCAAGCAATGCCATGACTGATGAGGAATTCAGGCTGTTCAAGACTCTGGTATATGATGAGTGCGGCATACACCTTAAGCCTGAGAAAAAGGATTTCATGCAGAACAGGGTTAACCAGAGGATGAGGGCTACAGGAATCAAGAGCTATTACCGCTATTATAAACTCATAACAGGCGACGGCGCGGATTTCAAGGCTGAACTTCTGGCGCTTTTAGATGCGCTTACCATAAATGAGACGTCGTTTTACCGCAACAAGCCCCAGCTTGACCTCTTTCAAAACATTGCGCTTCCAGAGCTTCTCCATAGAAAAAGGGCAAAGAATGATTTCAGCCTTAAGATATGGAGCGCCGGATGCTCAATGGGACAGGAGCCTTATACCATTGCAATGATACTTAATGATGTGATGACGGATATCAAAGGCTGGAAGGTAAGTATACTTGCCTCTGATTTGAGCCTGACCGTGCTGGAGGCTGCCCAGCAGGGCATATATCCCAAAGAAAAGATGGATGGCATAGATGAAAATTCTGCAAGAAAATATTTTGTTGAGAAGGACGGCAACTTTCAGGTTAAGGAGGATTTGAAGAGGCTTATCACCTTTGACTTTCATAATCTGATGTATGATAATGGTTTTTCCAATATCGATGTGGTGTTCTGCAGAAATGTTCTTATATACTTTGACATGCAGACGCAAAAAGAGGTTATTGAAAGGTTTCATCAGTGCCTTGCCCCCAAAGGGTATCTCTTCTTGGGCCATACAGAGACGCTTCAAGGCGTAAATGATAATTTTGTATTTATCCATAAAGACAGAGGAACGGTGTATCAGAAGAAGTGAGAAGAAAGGAGATATTATGAAAATCAGGGTAGTAATAGAGCCGGATGAGGATGTTTTCGTTGCTTATTGTCCTGAATTGCCCGGGTGTGTGACTTACGGTAAAAGTGAGGAAGAAGCGCGCGAAAATATTTCAGAGGCAATAGAACTTTATCTAAGACCATCAAAAGAAAAAATTTCAGATAATGCAAAAATTATGGTTCTTTCGTAAAAAAGTTGAATTTTGGGTTTTTGATTGTTTTAGCCTCGGAGAGGCGATCTGTTTGTAGAACAAAAATGTATAACCAAAAAAACAGAGCTCCGTAGGAGCGGTCTGTTGAATGGCATATAAATTTATGAATAAGCCGTCAGGCATTTTACAGGTCGCTCCGATGGAGCTAAAAATATTTTCGACAAATTATTTCTACAAACAGTGTGCTCCTATGGAGCAAGACAAAGAATAATGTTGAGAATTGGCGCTATGGGTTTTCTCCCGTATTTGTCATTTCAACTTTTTTACGAAAGAGCCAAAATTATTGAGGTTGCTGTTTAATGGGGCAAAGACAACCTCATGTTACAGTTGATGATTTTATAAGAATCAGGATGAGATAAAACATGTATAATATACTACTGATAGAAGACGAAGAAAATTTAGGCAAGCTCTTAAAGGAAGAGTTAGAAGAGCAGGGCTATAGCATAACATGGCTGAGAAACGGGGTTGATGGGGTTTTGGCTGCTCTGGACACAGGCTTCGGCGTGACCCTTCGACAGGCTCAGGGTGACAGTCATGGTGTCCTTCGACAGTCTCAGGATGACGATGTCATGGTGAGCTTGTCGAACCATGTTGAACCATCAGCCGAACGGTTTGACGTCCTGATTGTCGATATGGTAATGCCTGATATGAGCGGCATAAACACGATAAGGATAATCAAGAAGATAATTCCGGATATCGGCATTATTTCCTGCTCAGGAAAGGTTGAAAAGGATATTATGATAGATTCAATAATGAAAGGGGCAACGGCCTGCCTGAATAAGCCGTTTACCGTATCTCAGATGATTTCACAGATAAAATGGGTAACAAGGAAGAAAAAATAAAAAGGAGGTGAAATAAGTGAAGAAGATATTGCTTGCAGATGACGAGAAAAACTTCGCAGAGGTCTTAAGGAGCGAACTGGAGGAGTCCGGCTATAGCGTAACATTGTGTAGAGACGGCGTTGAGGCGGTGCTAAAGGCCCTTGATGATAAATTTGACATGGGCCTTCTTGATATTATGATGCCGAATCTTGACGGCATAAACGCGGTGAGAATATTGCGGAAGATACATCCTGGTATGCCTGTTATCACATTTTCAGGCGTGGCAGGAAGCGGAGATATGGCGTCATCCATAAGGGCAGGCGCCATAAGATGCCTTACAAAGCCGTTTTCAGTCGAGCAGTTGCTTTCTGAGATAAAAAAAGTATTGCACGAGTAATAAAGGAGACAGTAAGCAGTTTTTTTGTTTTAACTGCTCACAGCTCACTGCTCACTAATAAACAGCTTACAGCTCACTAACAAAAAAACTATGGAAGACTTAAGCCAATTACAATTAAGCGAAGAAGACATTAAGAGCCTGAAAGAGACATTTTATCAGCAGGCAGTCGAGTTGATAGAGTCTCTTGTGCAGGAAACGCTTTCCCTTGAGGGGAGCAAGGATATAGGCTCTAAACTAAAGACGATTAAGAGGATATTCCACACGCTCAAGGGAGATTCCGCGTCTATCGGGCTAAAGGAGCTTGCGCGCCTTACGCACAGGGCAGAAGACCTGATTCAGGCCGTTGAGAATAAATCAGTTGACATGGACAGCGATGTGACAGACCTTTTGTTAAAGATTGCGGATTGCATGAGCGGGGCAATAGATGCAAGCCGCACAGGCAAAGAGGAATCCCTGTCTCCTGTTATTATAGGCGCCATTGATGATTTTCTTAAAACCAGAGACGTTGAACCAGCCTCAGCCGGACAGAATATATCTCCGTCGCAGCTCCTTAATTCACTCAGCGAATATGAGAAACTGTTGTTATCCGACTGCCGGAGGCAGGAAAAAAACATATATATTGCTACGCTTTGGTTCAGCAAGGATTGCCAGATGAAATCGGCAGGAGCGGTAATAATCTCGCAACACCTCCCCTGTCTTGGAGACGTCATAAAAGCCCATCCGCCATTGGACAGCAGTATGGTTGAATCAGTTGATAACATCTGCTTGATAATAGCAAGCGCTATGGGCAGGGATGATGTAAAAAACCTGTGCAATATCCCAGGGGTTGTCGGCGATGCGGCTATAGAGGAATTAAGAGAAGAGGGAGGGCTTGCGGTTGTTTCCAATGATATTGCCGAATCTACGCGCGCTTCTGCAAAGATAGCAGCCGCATCTCCAACCGGCACGATAAGGGTTGAATCGGAAAAGGTAGACCAGATTATGGATCTGGTGGGCGAGCTTATTGTCGGCCGCTCCATGATAGCGCAGCTTTTGTCGGAATTTGAAGAGCGGTTTCCAAGGGAAGAGCTGATCGGCAGATTTGCTTATGCCAATTCATTCATAGAGAGAAGCCTTTCCGACCTGCAGAGAAGCGTTATGAAGGTCAGGATGCTGCCTATAGACAGGGTGTTCAAGCGGTTTCCCAGGGTGGTCAGGGACCTTGCAAAGGCAAGCAATAAGGACGTCAGGCTTGTTATACACGGCGAGGACACGGAGGTTGATAAAGGGCTTGTGGATGTTATAGGCGAGCCGCTGATTCATATTGTGCGGAACGCAATAGACCACGGCATAGAAACCGTGGAGGAGAGAGAGGCTTCAGGCAAGGACAGGCAAGGCATTATAGCGCTTGAGGCATATCACCAGGGGAACGATATTGTCATAGAGGTGAGAGATGACGGCCGCGGCATTGACCCAAAAAGATTGAAGGACAAGGCGCTGGAAAATAGACTTGTAAGCCAGGAGGAATTGGAAAAGATAGACGATAAAGCGGTTATTGATTTTATATTCCTGCCCGGTTTTTCGACCGCAAAGGTTGTAAGCGAGGTTTCAGGCAGGGGCGTTGGAATGGATGTAGTAAAGGCGGCAGTTGAGGGCTTAAGAGGCAGTGTTCATATCAAGACTGAGATTGGAAGAGTAACGACCTTTGTCCTCAGATTTCCATTGACGCTTGCCATAATAAAGGCGATTCTCTTCAATGCCGGAGAAAGGCTTCTTGCCATTCCGCTCGGCTCTGTAAAAGAGATAACAAGGGTATTTACAAAGGATGTGGAGCTTGTAGCCGGGAAAGAGGTTTTAAGGATGAGGGAGAGCGTGATCCCGCTTGTGAGGCTTGATGAGGCTATG
>JACRNK010000118.1 GCA_016234985.1 Deltaproteobacteria bacterium | reverse complement strand
GTCTTTCCAGAAACAGGTTGTCGCAGCAGAGGTAATTGTAATGCCCCTCTCCTGCTCCTGAGGCATCCAGTCCATTACAGCTGTTCCTTCGTGGACTTCCCCTATTTTATAGGTAACGCCCGTATAATAGAGAATCCTCTCGGTTGTGGTAGTCTTCCCTGCGTCTATATGGGCCATTATGCCTATATTTCTTGTCTTTTCGATTGGAACTAATCTTGGCAATTTAATAACTCCTTCTAAAACTGTTAACTGCTAACTGTTCACTGCTCACTGTTTTTTACCATCTATAATGCGCAAATGCCTTATTTGCCTCAGCCATCTTATGCACATCTTCTCTCTTCTTTACCGCCCCGCCTTTATTATTTGCCGCATCTATCAGCTCAGAGGTGAGCTTTTCAACCATTGTCTTTTCAGCCCCGCGCGCCTTTGCATATGTTGCAATCCACCTTAACGCCAGAGATATCTTGCGCTGCGGCCTGACTTCCTGCGGAACCTGATAGGTTGCGCCGCCAACCCTGCGGGATCTCACCTCAAGCGCCGGCTTTACATTATCAACCGCCTTCTTAAATATCTTAAGCGGGTCTTCTTTTGTCTTTTCTGTTACCAGATCAAATACTCTATAGATAATGCCTTCTGCAACACTTTTTTTGCCATCGCTCATTATACACTTTTTTTGCCATCGCTCATTATAGTGTTTACAAATTTGGTTATAAGTTTATCGTTATGTTTTGGATCCGGCAAAACATCCCTTTTTGAAACAATTCCCTTTCTAGACATTAAATCCTCCAATAAAAATACAATTACGAATTAGGAATTACGAATTACAAATTTTTTAATTCCTAATTTTTAATTCTTAATTGCCCTTATTTAGGCCTCTTTGCCCCATATTTAGAGCGCCCTTGCTTTCTGTTTTGAACGCCAACCGCATCCATGGTGCCGCGAACGATGTGGTATCTGACACCCGGCAAATCCTTTACTCTTCCGCCCCTTATAAGAACAACCGAATGCTCCTGAAGGTTATGACCTATTCCAGGGATATAAGAGGTTACCTCCATGGCATTTGTAAGCCTGACCCTTGCCACTTTCCGAAGAGCTGAGTTTGGTTTTTTTGGGGTTGTTGTATAAACCCTGATGCAAACCCCTCTCTTCTGAGGGCACTCTTTCAAAGCAGGGGCAGTTGTCTTCCTCTTTACGTCTTTCCTGCCTTTTTTAACTAACTGATTTATAGTGGGCATCCATTACCTCGTAAAAATTGGCCTTGCGACTCTTTTCCAGAAACAAAACTTAATAAAGTTATCAGATTTCACAATTCATTGTCAAGCACAATTTAACAACTTCAACAATTTTATGCGCAAGCTCAATCTTTTCTAATTAGAAGATTCTTGCGTTAAGTCAGATTCTTCAGGCGCAGCAACTGACAATTTCTTATAATAAGGGAAACCCGTGCCGGCAGGAATAAGCCTGCCCATAATCACATTCTCCTTGAGCCCTCTCAGGTAATCTACCTTGCCTGCAATACTCGCCTCGGTTAAAACCCTTGTCGTCTCCTGGAAAGAGGCGGCAGATATAAAACTCTCTGTGGAAAGCGATGCCTTGGTAATACCCTGCAGAAGCGGCTCGGCAATGGCAGGCTTCTTCCCTTTTGCAAGCATTTTTTCATTCGCCTCTTCAAACATATATCTTTCAATCTGATCTCCGATCAAAAAATCCGTATCGCCGGAGTCTTTTATCTTTACCCTGCGCAGCATCTGCCGGACAATCACCTCTATATGTTTGTCGTTTATCTTGACACCCTGCAGACGATAAACCTCCTGCACCTCATCCACCAGATATTTGGCCAACTCCTTCACGCCGAGAACGCTCAGGATATCGTGCGGATTTGCAGAGCCGTCCATCAGAGGTTCGCCTGCCCTTATCCTGTCCCCTTCCCTGACACTTATGTGCTTGCCTTTAGGAATGAGGTATTCTTTAGGCTCTCCAACTTCCGGAGTCACAACAACCTTTCTCTTGCCTTTTGTGTCCTTGCCAAAGGATACGGCGCCGTCTATTTCACTGATAACAGCGCATTCCTTTGGCTTCCTTGTCTCAAAGAGTTCCGCAACCCGCGGCAGTCCGCCTGTGATATCCTTTGTTTTTGTAGTTTCACGCGGAATCTTAACAATGATATCTCCT
>JACRNK010000117.1 GCA_016234985.1 Deltaproteobacteria bacterium | reverse complement strand
CCTGACCCCCGATAGATGCACTCGGGGGCAGGCTTCTATTTACGGCCGCCATCTTATCCTTAAGCTCAACAACCAGCCTTTCCGCTGTTTTCCCACCGATGCCAGGCACGGCCTTTAGTCTTGCTATATCATTAGATGACACGGCTGTAACAAGGTCGTCCGCCGGTATGCCTGAAAGGATGTTTCTTGCAAGTTTCGGCCATACCCCTGAAACGGCTATGAGCAATTGAAATATCTCTTTCTCTCTCTGGGTAAAAAAGCCATACAACTGCATGGCATCTTCCCTTAGATGCGTATGCGTATTCAGGCTGACATACTCCTCCACTTCAGGAAGTTTATAAAAAGTGGAAAGGGGAATATGCACCTCATAGCCTACGCCTCCCACATCAACTATGACAGATTCGGGAGATTTGCGGATTATTTTACCTTTTACATGGGCTATCATAATTATAAATATCAGAAAGTCAGAGTATCAGAGAGTTTCATCCTTCCAACGCTTCAGCGTGGGAAGGATAACTTATTTTTTCTTTTCACGCGCCAACCTTCGGGTGTGATTATTACAAGTTTTTTTCTTATATCTTTGTTGCGCATAGTCGTGTAAACCTTTTTGAAAATATGCAATGTTTCTTCCACCGGTCGTCTGTATATTTTCACAACAATAATCCCTTCGCACCATTCGGGAGGGAATCGAACCATCCTTTCAAAATCTTTATCCATGGTTATTATTGTCCGCTTCTCCTTGCACGCCAATTGATAGACCTCATCATCCGATATGCCGGAAAGCCCTGAATCTCTTATGCCGGTCAAATCATGGCCCATATCTCTCATATATTGAATAATCGGCTCAAAAAGATTCTCATCAGCCAGCATTTTCATGTAACGGCGACCCCGGCTTCTTCATCTGCAAGCATAGAAGCATACAAAAGACATGCCCTGATATCTTTATCGGTGATATTGGGATATGCCCTTTCAATGCCGGCAAAATTTTCCCCTGCGGCAAGAAGGTCAAGAATGATATGCGCCGGTATTCTCGTTCCTTTTATGCACGGTTTGCCGCTGCATATTTTCGGATCAGATATTATTCTTTCCATCAAATTGTCCATACGGTTGCCTCCCTTTCAAGTTTTTGCTCCGTAGGAGCATGCTGTTTGCAGAAATAAATTACAAAAATATTTTCAGCTCCATCGGAGCGGCCTGTCCAATGCCCGATGCCTGTTCATCAATCTATATGCCATGCAACAGACCGCTCCTACGGAGCTTTGGTTTTGGTTGTGCATTTTGTTTCTACAAACAGTTCGCCTCTACGAGGCTTATTGCATGTAGCATAGTAGGTTGGGTTGTGCTTTTCAACCCAACATTTTTGTTTTTGTGTTTTATTTGTTGGGTTGATGAAACCAACCCAACCTACCGGCTATCATGCTCTTAATTTCAAATTTGAAATTTGAGATTTAAAATTTATTTTGTGGTGGTGTATATGGCATATCGCCGCTGCCAGGGCATCGGAGGCGTCCGGTTTGGGAACAGCGTCTAATTTTAAGAGGGCCTTCACCATCTTCTGCACCTGCTCCTTGGTAGCATTGCCGTAGCCGACAACCGCTTGCTTAATCTTCATCGGGCTGTATTCAAACACAGGCAGATTATGCTGCGCGGCGCATAGTATTGCAACACCCCTCGCATGGCCGAGCATAATGGCGCTTCTGGCATTTTTTGCGTAAAATATCTCTTCAATAACAACGTTGTCCGGTTTAAATTCTTTAACAACATTTTGAATATTATCAAAAATTGAATGCAGTCTCGAAGCAAGAGTTTTTTTTGAGCCTGTCACAATGCTGCCGTCAGAGATATGAAATAATTTGCCCTTGTCGCTGTCAACTATGCCGTAACCTGTAATATAAGAACCTGGATCAATGCCGAGAACCCTCAAAAGACCTCCTACGCCACCTTATCCATCTCTTCCTGCGATATATCAAAGTTTGCGTAAACATTCTGCACATCGTCCAACTCTTCCAATTCTTCCAAAAGTCTCAGAACATGCTGCGCGTCCCTGCCTTCCACCCTTATGGTGTTTTTTGGTATCATGTTTATTTCAGCAAGCGTGTATTTGAGACCCTTTGCGTCAAATATTTCTTTTACCTTATGGAAATCCGCTGCCGCTGTGTAAACCTCAAACACCTTATCTTCGTTATTTGTTATCACATCCTCTGCGCCGGCATCTATGGCAATCTCCATGAGCTTATCCTCGGTTACAGAGCCGATATCAAATGTAAACATCCCCTTTTTTTCAAACATCCACGCAACCGAGCCGCTCTCGCCGAATCTGCCGCCGCCTTTGGTAAATACGCTCCTTACCTCTCCTGCGGTTCTGTTTCTATTGTCTGTCGCCACGGCAACAAGCACAGCCACGCCGGCAGGGCCGTAACCTTCATAAAAGAACTCTTCGTAATGGACGCCCTCCAATTCGCCGGCACCTTTTTTAACAGCCCTCTCTATATTGTCAGACGGCACATTGCTGGCCTTTGCCTTATCTATCGCTGTTCTGAGGCGGGGGTTGCCTCCCGGGTCTCCGCCGCCCATCCTTGCGGCTACAATAATCTCTTTGATGAGCTTGGTAAAAACCTTTCCCCGCTTGACGTCGCTCTTTGCCTTTTTGTGCTTGATATTCGCCCATCTTGAATGACCTGACATTTTCAAAACCCTCCATAGTAGCTCAAGGCTTTAGCCTTGAGAGTCAAACCTAAAGGTTTGAGCTACAGCATCATGCAAACAAATTGGCATGGCTTTCTAACGGGATAAAATTAACATAAAACAAACCCTGTTGCAAAGGTAATATGGACATCGGGGCATAGTTCTGCTAAAATTCCACCCATGATTAGAAGGCCGGCAGTAGCATATCAATTTTATCCCGGCGAGCGCGCAGCGCTTAAGCAGACCGTAGAATCCATGATAAAAGAAACGGCTGTTAAACAAGACGCCCTGGCTATGATTGCGCCTCATGCAGGTTATATATACTCAGGCAAGGTGGCCGGCTCTGTATATTCTAAAGTAAATATTCCGGATAATATCCTGCTCCTTGGCCCTAACCATACAGTGCTTGGCGAAAGGGCGGCAGTAATGACCCAGGGCGAATGGGAAATGCCCTTTGGCAGGATAAGTATAAATCAGGAGCTGGCGCACCTTTTGATTGAAGAGTCGCATATATTCTCAGACGACACAACCGCCCATCTCAGCGAACACTCGCTGGAGGTGCAACTGCCGTTTATCCATCATTTCAATCCAAAGGCGTCAATTGTCCCTGCGACCATAATGTATATGAGTTATAAGGAATGCGAAGAAT
>JACRNK010000113.1 GCA_016234985.1 Deltaproteobacteria bacterium | reverse complement strand
CATCCCTGACATCCATAACCAATCAGGGAAACATAAGTGCAAATGACGGCGGATATGTAGTTTTCATATCCCCGACAATCAACAACTCAGGAAACATCACCGCCAACAGCGGCAGCGTCAACATGGCCTCAGGAGATGATGTAACCCTTACCTTTGCAAATAACGGCTTAATCAATCTCGTTATAAACAAAGAAACAGCAGCAGAGGCATTGGGCATAGACAACGCAGGAACCATAACTGCAGACGGCGGACAGGTAATCATATCGGCGCAGATTGCCGGAGATTTGTTAAAGACCGTAGTCAACAATACCGGAGTAATACAGGCAAGGACAATAGAGAACAAAAACGGAACAATTAAACTTTTGGGCGGCATGGAAAATAACGCAATCAATGTAGGCGGCACGCTTGACGCCTCTGCGCCAGCCTGCGCTGAGCCGTGTCGAAGCGGCGGGGATGGCGGGTTTATTGAGACTTCGGCGGCAAGCGTGAAAGTGGCTGACGGCGCAGTCATCACCACAGCCGCGCCAAGCGGCACGACAGGAGAGTGGCTCATAGACCCGACAGACTACACCATAGCCGCAAGCGGCGGAGATATTACAGGCAGCCAATTATCCACCTATCTTGGCGACAGCAATGTAAACATTTTCTCCAGCTTCGGTGCAACCGGCACAAACGGCGATGTCAATGTCAATGACGCTGTCTCATGGAGCGCCAACACCACATTGACCCTTTCCGCGTATCGCAATATCAATATCAACTCAAATATCACTGCCACAGGCAATACAGCAGGACTTACGCTTACGCCCAACAACGGAGCGGGCGGCAGTTACTCTTTGAACAACGGAGCGGTCATCACCTTATCCGGCAGCGCTCCAAGCCTCACTATTGCGGGCATTGCCTATGCTGTCCTCAACGAGGCAAACGGCGGCGTAACCGCCTTGCAGAACATGGTCTGCATCGCATGCCTGTCGGGACGTTATGCCCTCGGCAGCAACATAGACGCGTCGAATACTTATATGTCGGCGGGCTGGTAGGAACGAACGGATACGCTATCACTAATTCCTACGCAACCGGCGCTGTAACTGGCGGCAACGAGGTCGGCGGACTGGTGGGCAGGAACAACGGCGCTATTACCAATTCCTACAGCACCGGCGCAGTAACCGGCAGCGGCAACGAGGTCGGCGGACTGGTGGGAACTAACAGCTTTAGCACAATCACCGATTCCTACAGCACCGGCAATGTAACCGGCGTCAGCTTTGTCGGCGGGCTGGTGGGGTATAACAACAACGGCTATATCACTAATTCCTACAGCACGGGCGCAGTGGGCGGCATTGACTATGTCGGCGGGTTGGTGGGGTGGAACGCCGGCGCCGGCATAATCACCAATTCCTACTGGGACACACAGACATCAGGCAAATCAAACTGCACAGGATTAGGAAGCGATGCCGGCTGCACGGGGCTGACAACCGCCCAGATGAAACAGCAGGCGAGTTTCACGCAGCAAGCAAGAGTTATGACGGACTGGCTTACACAGGCGGTAACGGCGTCCTTTACAGCATTGCATCTCCCACGCTCTCCGGCACACTAACTTACAGCGGAACATCACAAGGCGCAACAAATGCCGGCAGTTATGTCATCACACCCGGCGGCTACTACTCCACCCAGCAGGGTTATGACATCAGCTATGTTGATGGGATATTGACCATCAACCCTGCTTCGCTGAACTTGCTGGGCATTACCGCCAACGATACCAGCAAGACCTACGGCTACACTTTGACATTCAACGGAACCGAGTTTACGCCTGTCGGACTGCTGGGCGGCGACACCATCAGCGGCGTAACCCTGACCAGCGCCGGCGCGGTTAACACGGCTAACGTGGGCACGTATGCCATCACCCCAAGCGCGGCAGTATTCAGTGTGGGTAGCGCCGGCAACTACACCATCACCTATAATAATGGCGCATTGACTGTAACTCCTGCAGCATTGACCATAACCGCAGACAACCAAACCAAAGTCTATGGCGATGCAAATCCGGCTCTGACTGCAACATACAGCGGTTTAAAGGGAACTGATACATCAGCAGTAGTAAGCGGCCTCAACATCAGCACGACCGCGACCACGGGCTCCAACGTCGGCAGTTACACCATAACAGCGGCAAACGGCACAGCGACTAACTACATCATCAGCTATATAAATGGAATATTGCTCGTTACTGCTGCGCCTGTAACCATCACACCTGCGCCAGTAACCATCACAGCCGCGCCTGTTGTAGCCACAACCACGGCAAGCTACACAAATGTAATACAGGAAGGCTTGGGGAACTTCGGCGGCAATGAACTCAACGAACCGGCAGCGTCTCCGGCCAAGTTTGAGGGCGTTTATGCCTCCGCAGATTCTTCGCTATTTTTACAAGGATGTCTTGATCACAATCAGAAAGGCCGTTCAGAAATAAGCAGGCATCCTGCCTGTCATCGTAGGGGCGACCCGCCGGGTCGCCCTTGTGGATAGACCCCAAAACAGGGGCGATTCACCGAATCGCCCCTGCCATCATCCAATTCTTGCCATATTCATGCCTTTTTGTTATTATCGCTTCGCACAGCAAAAATCGGCAATTCTATAGCAACGGCAATAAAGAGCCTGCCGTTACTCTATTTATGTCATGCCCGAATGTTTCTATCGGGCATCCATGTTTTTGATTTTAATACTGGATTCCCGATTAAAAATCTCGGGAATGACAGAAAGAAATGTCAAGTTATATTATTGCTTTCACTATATAATATAGGAGGATTAAATAAGGCATGAAAAAGATCAGAGTGTAGGTTGGGTTGAGCAAAGCGAAACCCAACAATCCATTGCAAAGAAATAGTTGGGTTGATAAAACCAACCCAACCTACTGGCTCAAGGCTTTAGCCTTGACATCTCAAAACCAAAACAGGGGCGAGCCGATACAACATCGGTTCGCCCCTACCATCATACTACCATCATCCACTTCTTGCCATATCCATGCCTTTTTGTTATTATCGCTTCGCACAGTTCAGAGGAAGGGCTGCGTCCATTATTCAAGGCTAAAGCCTTGAGCTACTGTAACTCAAACTTTTATGTTTGAGAGAAGAAGGGGAGGATTAAATAAGGCATGAAAAAGATCAGAAGGGCCATTATCAGCGTTACGGACAAAGGCGGGATTGAGACGTTTGCCAAGGAGTTGTCAAAACTTGGCATTGAAATAATCTCCACAGGAGGAACAGCCGAGCTTCTTAAGAAAGCGGGCATACCTGTTATCGGCATATCAAATTATACGGGTTTTCCCGAAATGTTGGACGGCAGGCTTAAAACGCTTCACCCCAAGATTCACGGCGGCATATTGGGGCAGAGGGAAAAGGCTGAACATGCAAAGCAGATGGAGGATCACGGCATTCTGCCCATAGACATGGTGGTTGTAAACCTATATGCGTTTGAAGATACGATTGCAAAGGACTGCTCACTTGAAGATGCGATTGAGAATATAGACATAGGCGGGCCCACAATGCTCAGGGCTGCTGCCAAGAATCACAAGGATGTGGCTGTGGTGGTTGACCCTTCAGACTATCAAAAGATTCTTGATGAGATTAAAAAAAACGGCGGCAGCCTTTCTCCGCAAACCAGATTTGAGCTTGCCAAAAAGGTATTCCAACTTACTGCGCGATACGACGGGGCAATATCCAATTATCTCGGCAAGGTAGAAGATGGCGCTGTGAAGAAAAATTTTTCCGACACCTTCTTCATGCAGGTTGAAAAGGTTCAGGATTTGAGATACGGAGAAAACCCTCATCAGCAGGCTGCATTTTACAGGGAGACTCTGCATGATAAAAAAGAGCCTTGCATAGCAAATGCAAAGCAACTGCACGGCAAAGAGCTTTCATTCAACAATATTTTAGATTTGAATGCAGCCATTGAACTTGCCAAGGAATTTCATGAGACGGGCTGCGTAATAATAAAGCACAACAACCCCTGCGGCGTTGCCATGTCAAAGAAAAGCCTTTTAGATGCCTATGAAAAAGCCCTGTCATGCGATAAGGTGTCTGCATTCGGCGGCATTATTGCCCTCAACAGAAAAGTTGGCGCAGAAGCTGCAAAAGAGATGAGCTTGCTTTTTCTTGAGGCGATTGCAGCGCCGGGTTTTGATGCGGATGCGCTTAAGATATTAAGAGATAAGAAAAATTTGAGACTGCTTGAAATACCGGAATTTAAAGCGCATACTGTAGGGTGGGCTTTGCCCACCAACTATGATTTAAAAAAAGTCAACGGCGGCCTGCTTGTCCAGACAGCGGATATAGAGTGCGCCCAAGACTTAAAAACCGTAACAAAACTGGAGCCCACAGATGCGCAGCTTGAAGACCTGCTCTTTGCATGGAATGTAGGCAAGCATGTAAAGAGCAATGCAATCATATTTGCAAAAAATACACAGACCATCGGCATCGGCGCAGGCCAGATGTCGCGCATTGATTCCACGCGGCTCGGGATTATGAAGGCAAAGGACGCAGGCTTGGATGTCCAAGGGACTGTCATGGCGTCAGACGCATTTTTCCCGTTCAGGGATAATGTTGACAAGGCAGCAGAGGCAGGGGTTACAGCCATTATCCAGCCAGGCGGTTCTGTAAAGGATGAGGAAGTGATAAAGGCTGCTGATGAGCATGGTATAGCTATGGTGTTCACCGGTATCAGGCATTTCAGACACTAAAATACTACTATGAAAAAATACTTTGTATTAGACACCAATGTCCTTCTCCACGATGTGAATTCTCTTTTTGCCTTCGGGGATAATGACATCGTAATCCCTATGGTTGCCATTGAGGAGCTTGACAGGTTTAAAAAAGACCTGAACGAGATAGGCCGCAATGCAAGACAGGTTTCCAGGCTGCTTGATAAGCTGAGGGCACAGGGGCCGCTCTATAAAGGTATACTTCCGTCAGAATTGATATTTAATAAGGCTGACAATCAAATCCTCTCTGTTGCAATGGAACTTAAAGAAACCGGAGATAGGCCTGTCTGCCTCGTAACAAAAGACACAAACCTGAGGATAAAGGCGGATTCGCTGGGGTTGACTGCCAAAGACTATGAATCGGATAAGGTGGAGATAAGCGAGCTATACCAAGGTTTCAGGACATTCCAGGTTTCAAAGGATATTATAGACAGCTATTATGCCGATGCAAGCTTGAAACCGCCTGCAAATGATTTGCATCCGCATGAAGGGGTCATCCTCGTTGAAGAGGGGAATCCGAAACATACTGCATTGGCCAGATTTGACAAGGACAAGGGGATCCTTGTGCCGCTTAATATTCCAAAGGACGGAGTCTGGGGAATTCATCCTAAGAATGTAGAGCAAAGGTTTGCCATGAGCCTTCTTCTTGACGACTCTGTCAAACTTGTTTCTCTGGCCGGCAAGGCCGGCACCGGGAAAACACTGCTTGCCATTGCCGCAGGTTTAAAAAAGACCGCTGATGAAGAGGTTTTTATCAGGCTGCTTGTTTCACGCCCCATATTTCCGCTGGGGAAAGACATAGGGTATCTGCCTGGAGAGTTGGAGGAAAAACTTACCCCGTGGATGCAGCCGATTTTTGATAATCTGGAGCTGATTTTTGGCGGTGAAAGAAAGCATAAGGGGAAACAGCACGGCTACAGAGAGCTTATGACGCAAGGAATTTTACAGATTGAGCCTTTAACTTACATCAGAGGCAGGAGTATTCCGAATCAATACATGATTGTTGACGAGGCGCAGAACCTTACGCCGCATGAAATAAAGACAATTATAACCAGGGCAGGGGATAATACCAAAATTGTCCTAACCGGAGACCCTTATCAAATTGACAATCCCTACATAGACTCCTCCAGCAACGGCTTATCCTATGTGGCAGAGCGGCTCAAGAATGAAACAATTACGGGACATATGACCCTTTCAAAAGGCGAACGTTCGGAGCTGGCAGAGACTGCGGCAAACCTGCTGTGAAAGGCGAAGCGTCCCTTCTTCTATTATTATAAATGCCTTGATTTTTATCAGACAGTTTTGATATTGTTATTTTAAAGATTTGCACTATAGAGGACGTAATGTAATGTCCATATCCTTATATCTTGATGTTTGCGCTTTAAGCAGACCTTTCGACGAACAGAGCTATATAAGAATAGGAATAGAGACCGAGGCAGTTAACCTCATATTATCAAAAGCAAAGCAAGGAGACTATATACTGCTCGTCTCTCCGGTTCATATTAAAGAATTGAACGCCATTCCTGATATTTTTGAACGTGTAGAACTCTTAACCCTTTTAGAAAAGCTGGGGAAACCAATAAAAGCAAATAGAGCAAAGGCAAGGGAACGGAACGGGCTGAAGAATTGGTCAAGACAGGATTTGGAGTGGCAGATGCAGCGCATGTTGCATTTGCAGAAGAGACAGGCGCTCAATTTATCAGTTGCGATGATTCATTAATTAAGAAATGCTGTAAACACAACATAAAAGTATGGCGCGGCGATCCTGTTGCTTTTTGCGTAAAGGAGGGGTTGATATGAAAACAGTAAAATATATGGACGAAGAATTTGCAATAAAAAAAGGGATGGAGGCTCTTATCAAGGAATTAGGGCCTGTAGAAGCCCTTCGTTTTATCAATATCCCTATAAAAAAGCGAATGGAAAGTGTTAAGCGGCACAGGGAATGGCAAAAACTGTTAAGTAAAGAGAAGTTCTTTGACGAGGTTTTTGCCGAATAGCTCACCTCGCCACAGCCCGCAGGATTTTGACACCATAGAAAATAAGGATAAGCCAATATTAAGAACTGGTGAAATGTCAAAAGTAAAGACCTGACCCTGTTTTTGTTGAAGACCCTAACCCTTTGCCTTTCTTTCTAAATACGCATATGCGCTGTGGTTGTGTATGCTCTCCCAGTTTTCAGCCTCTATACTGAACCATGTGACGGCCTTTATCTTATTCAGCCTTGATGCAATCTCCCGGACAACATCTTCCACAAACCGCGGATTGTCATAGGCGTGCTCCGTAACAAATTTTTCATCCGGCCTTTTTAAAAGCGAATACACTGGGCTTGATGCGGAATTTTCCACTGCCTTTATTATGTCTTCTATCCAGACAAAGCCGTGAAACCTCAGCGCAACCTTCACTGTCCCGCGCTGGTTGTGCGCCCCCCGCCTGCTGATTTCTTTGGAGCAAGGGCAGAGCGTTGTAACAGGCACAATCACTTCAAGGA
This sequence comes from Deltaproteobacteria bacterium, assembly GCA_016234985.1. Taxonomy (GTDB): domain Bacteria; phylum Desulfobacterota; class GWC2-55-46; order UBA9637; family UBA9637; genus JACRNJ01. The sequence continues at coordinate 837 of JACRNK010000113.1, read as the reverse complement.
TAAAGTCCTTTTTTGCGCTGAGCGACCCCGCAAACCTGCATCTATATTCCATCAAACCCTTTGCCTTTGAAACAGGCGCCGCCTTTTCAATAAAATAAGGGAATTCCACCTCCATGTGCGCTGTTTCTGCATTGAACCTTGCCTTCATCTTTGCCAGAATTTCAGGAAAATTCTTTACCGTAATTTCGCGCCTATGCTCGTTCAAAATCTCCACAAACCTGCTCATGTGCGTGCCTTTAAAATGATGAGGACGGGCCACATACATATTCACAGAGCCGATTGTAGGCTGAAACTTATTCTTCTTGTCCAGCACCACAATCGGATAACGGATGTCCTTGACGCCGACCTTGTCTATGGCTATCTGTCTGTGGTCAGGCTGACTTTGAACATCCGTTATTTTTTTCTTCTGCCCCCTGCTTACTGCTTGCAGGGGCAGGCTTTTGACTTTTGACTTCCGGCTCATTTTTTTACTCATAGTATGTTGCGGCAGCCCTATCCGATTCCCACACCTTAACTTTTGCCGCCTTTACGCCCTTGCCTTTAATTCCCTTTTGGAACTGTTTAAATATATGCCGCGCAATATTCTCTGACGATGGGTTTTCTTTATCAAACGGCGGAATTTCATTTAGATATTTATGATCCAGTTCCTCCAATATGCCTTCCAGAATCCTCTTTAGAACCTTGAAATCCTTTGCCAGCCCGATTTTATTCAACCCCTTGCCTGCAACCGTAACCTCCACCTTCCAGTTGTGGCCGTGCAGGTTTTCACATTCGCCTTCATAGCCTCTCAGGTTATGCGCTGCCGCAAAATCGGATATTATTGTCAGTTCGTACATA
>JACRNK010000112.1 GCA_016234985.1 Deltaproteobacteria bacterium | reverse complement strand
TACGGGCACAGAGAACATCAACGGCACAGGCAACAGCCTTGATAATACTCTGATTGGCAATACAGGCAATAACCGCATTGACGGCGGCGCAGGCGCAGATACCATGCAGGGCGGCGACGGGGATGATACTTACATTATAGACAATGCAGGTGACGTGGTGACCGAGAATGCAAACGAGGGCAGCGATACAGTCTATTCAGCGATTGACCACACCCTCGGCAGCAATATAGAAAACCTCACCCTTACAGGAGACGCTATTGCCGGAATAGGCAACAGCCTTGATAATACTCTGACAGGCAATAGCGGGGTAAACGTATTGGACGGAGGCGCAGGCGCAGACACAATGATCGGCGGAGCAGGGGATGATACTTACATTGTTGACAATGCGGCTGATGTTGTCACCGAGAATGCAAACGAGGGAACCGATACAGTCAACTCAGGAATTGATTACACCCTCAGCAGCAATGTAGAAAATCTCATATTAACAGGAGACGCTGCTATTAATGGCGCCGGCAACGAACTCAATAACATTATCACCGGCAACAGCTCTGCAAATATTCTGAATGGGGGACTGGGCAATGACACAATAGACGGCGGAAACGGAGATGACACAATTAATGCAGGTGAAGGCGCTGATATAATTGCCGGCGGCATTGGAAATGATATCCTAAACGGCGGGAGCGGAGACGATGTCTATACATATAACATCGGAGATGGTTTAGACGCTCTCAGCGACACATCAGGCATAGATACAATCACAATGGGAACAGGCATTGACTTTGACCACACAATCATCCGCATAGAGCAGGGAGTTGCCCATCTGAGACTTCTCGATGCAGAAGGCGATGAAACATCTCAGGGCATTGACATAACACTCAATCCTGACGGAACCATTCCAGTTGAAACAATAAACTTCGCCGATGGAAGCGCCTTTAATACGGATGACCTTGTCATTGGATCAAAAACCACCTATGGCACAAATAAGGCAGATGCCATCTGGACAAAACGGCACGACGACACAATATACGCATATCAAGGAGAGGATATTGTGCGCGCAGGATTAGGCAATGACACTGTCTATGGAGGAAACGGCAATGACGCTTTATACGGAGAAGGAGGGAATGACACGCTCTATGGAGAAAACGGAAATGACATCCTTGACGGCGGAGTCGGTAAAGATGTTTTATACGGTGGAAACGGCGATGATGTTCTAATAGGCGGAAAAGGAAATGATACGCTCTATGGCGAACGCGGCAGCGACACATATATATTCAATCGCGGCAATGGCAGGGATATAATCAGCGACACAGGCGGCGATGCAGATTCAGTCCGGCTTGAGCTAAATCCATTAGAATTAATCTTTTCCAAATCAGGCAGCGACCTCAAGATAGCGGTAAACGGCACAACTGACCAACTTACAGTTCAGAACTGGTATTCGGGTGCGGCATATCAAACCGAAATATTTCAGACATCGGATGGAAGCCGCTTGCTTAACAATCAGGTGGAGCAGCTTATTCAGGCCATGGCATCGTTCTCTGCGGACAACGGCATGGCGTGGACAGAGGCAATACAGCAGAAGCCGCAGGAGGCGCAGGCAGTGCTGGCGCAGTATTGGAGTCCGCAAGGATAAAGGATAAAGGTGAAAGGTGAAGGGTGAAGGGTGAAAGGGGGAAAAACTGATGAGTAAGGGTGGATTTAAATCGCTGAAGGTTTGGCAGAAGGGCAAGGAACTTGCTGTGCATATCTACAATATTACGAATACAGGCGCTTTTAGTAAGGATTATGGGCTAAGGGACCAGATCAGGCGGGCTGCGGTGTCTATTGCGAGCAATATAGCGGAAGGCGATGAACGGGAGACTAATAAAGAGGCTGTCAGATACTTTTATATTGCAAAGGGTTCATCAGCGGAAGTTTTAACACAAGCGATTATTGCTCACGAGATAGGATACTTATCAAAAGAGACTTTTGATGAGATAGAGCAAAGGTGTATGGAAATATCGGGCATGTTGTCAAAACTTATTCAGGCAAGGAGATAAAAGACGATGGCAAAAGGCAAACGGTTAATGGCAAAAGATTATTTTTGTCTTTTAACCCTTAACCTTTAACCCTTAACCATTGACCTTTTACCAAAACTCTATGGACAGCACAGATGAAACAAGAAAAGAAACGCCCGATAATCGGCAAAAGATTGACACTGGTCTTCTCTGCCTTGTGATGATTGCGAAATTTCACGGCGTGGCAGCGGATGCCGCGCAGATTAAGCATGCCTTTGCCATCGGGAATGACGGCATGAATGAAACCGATATTCTGAGGGCTGCAAAGGAACTCGGATTTAAAGCAAAGGCGGCAGATGTGGAATTTGAAAGGCTTCAGAAGCTTCCATTGCCGATGATTGTGCAACTACAGGTAAAAGGGGAAGGGTTAAAGGTAAATGGTGAAAGAGAAGAAGAGACAGGTGAAAGGGGATACGTAATCCTTGCAAAGATAGAGAATGAGCAATTACTCATACTTCACCCTGCTGAGAATAAGCCGAGGATTTTGAAGAGAGATGAGTTTATAGAACAGTGGGTGATAACAGCGGGCAAAGGGCAGGAGGCAAATGGCGAAAGGGAAAAACCTTTAGCCCTTAGCCCTTCGCCTTTAGCCAACGCAAAGGGAAAGGTCATTCTTCTATCTCACCGCGGATTTGCTTTTCTGAAATCTGAGGAGTTCTTCGGTCTTAAATGGTTTATTCCGTCAATATGGAAATACAGAAAACCGTTGTCAGAGGTGTTAATCGCATCTCTTGTTTTACAGATATTCGGGCTTGTAATGCCGATATTCACGCAGGTGATCATTGATAAGGTTCTGGTCCACAGGGGATTAACCACTCTCGATGTGCTTGCTATCGGACTTATTGCCATAGCCCTGTTCGAGGCTTTATTAAACATACTGAGGACATATATATTTACGCACACCACAAGCAAGATAGATGTTATTCTCAGCGCAAGGCTGTTCAAACATCTCCTTGCCCTGCCCTTGAGATACTTTGAAGTAAGAAGGGTCGGAGATACTGTTGCGAGAGTTAGAGAACTTGAGAACATAAGGCACTTCCTTACAGGGGCGCCATTGACATCCGTGCTTGATGTGATGTTCATGGTTGTGTTCATAGCAGTCATGTTTTTCTACAGCACGACATTGACTCTGGTTGCACTGGCATCGCTGCCGTTGTTCGCAGGGCTATCAGCCCTTGTTACTCCAATGCTCAGGCACAGGCTTGATGAGAGGTTCAACAGAGGAGCGGACGCACAGTCATATCTTGTTGAGGCAGTTTCAGGAGTCCAGACAGTGAAATCATTTGCGCTTGAGCCTGCTTCTCAAAAAAAATGGGAGGGGCTTCTCTCAAGCTATATCACGGCAAGTTTTAAGACATATCAGTTATCGGGCATTGCAGGCGCAGTCGGACAGTTGATCAACAGGTCGTCTTATCTGGTGATTTTATGGGTCGGAGCGCATCTTGTGATAGAGGGGAATCTGACAGTGGGGCAGTTGATTGCATTCCAGATGCTTTCCGCAAGGGTGAGCGATCCGGTGCTGCGGCTTGTTCAGATGTGGCAGGAGTTTCAGCAGACAGGACTTTCCATAAAGAGGCTCGGCGATATATTTAATACAAAACCAGAGCCTGCAATGGATTCGTCAAAGACAAGGCTTCCTGCTATCAAAGGAGATGTTAGGCTTGAGGCTGTGAGATTCAGATACAGGGTTGACGGCTCCGAGATACTGAGGAATATTACGTTTAATATAGAGCCGGGCATGACCATAGGCATTGTCGGCAGAAGCGGCTCAGGGAAAAGCACGCTCGCAAAGCTTATGCAGAGGCTTTATATTCCTGAATCTGGCAAGATTCTCATAGACGGAATTGACATATCGCTTGCAGACCCTGCATGGCTCAGGCGTCAGATAGGGGTTGTGCTTCAGGAGAATTTCCTTTTCAACGGCAGCGTGAGAGACAACATAGCGATACATTATCCATCTGCGAATATGTCAGATGTGGTTAAGGTTGCTAATCTGGCAGGGGCGCATGATTTTATTCTTGAACTACAGGAAGGATATGACACTATGGTTGGAGAAAGAGGCACATCATTATCAGGAGGACAGAGGCAGAGGATAGCAATAGCAAGGGCGCTCCTTACAAATCCGAGGCTTTTAATATTTGATGAGGCGACATCCGCGCTTGATTACGAATCCGAGAGTATTATACAGAGCAATATGAAGAAGATGTGTCAGGGGAGGACTGTGATAATAATAGCCCACAGGCTTTCAACATTAAGACATTCGAATAAGATAATGGTTATTGACAAGGGCGAACTGATTGAATCAGGCAGCCATGAGGAATTGCTGAACAGGCAGGGATTATATCATTATTTATACAGTAAGCAGGCGATGGGTGAGCAGGTGAAGGGATGAATAGATAAAGAGGTCAAAGGCGATGCTTAAACGGCTGAAAAATCATTTTAAAAACGACAATCTTGAATACGAGTTCCTTCCTCCTGCTCTTGAGATAGAGACAACACCGCCATCTCCTGTTAGAAGGGCATTGATATGGTTAATCTTTGCGCTTACCATTTCCGCTTTCATCTGGTCATATTTCGGAAAGGTTGATGAGGTTGCGGTTGCAAGGGGGAAAATAATCCCGTGATAAAGGCTATCCATGTGCAGGAGGGGCAGACGGTGAAAGAGGGGCAATTGCTGATAGAGTTTGACCCCACAATCAAGCAGGCGGATATGGAGAGTTCTGCAAAGACATTGTCGATACACATGGCGGATAAAGAGAGGCTTATGGAGGAGTTGAATGGAGAAGGGCAAGAACCGGCAAAGGGCGAAAGGCAAAAGGTAAAAGGTGAAAAGCAAAAGACCGGAAACCGTGCGCCTTTAGCCATTAGCCTTTCGCCATTACAGAAACAGCTTAAGGACGCGAGGGAATCGGAATACAGGGCTAAAGAGGACGCGCTGAGGTTCGTTATCTCACAGAAGGAGAATGCCTTTGGTGCGACAGAGGCTATCTTGACAAAGTTTGAAAAGACTTATGCAATATTAAAGGAGGAAGAGGGCGCATTCAGGAGACTTTATGAGCATGACGTCATCCCTAAGATGAAATTACTGGAGAAACATAAGGAGTTGTATTCAGTGGAACATGAACTGGAGGCGCAGAAAAAGGTTATGGAACAAACAAGGGAGGGTCTTGAAGAGGCAAAGAGCAATCTTGATGCACTGAGGAAGGAGAGGGAAAAGGTGATACTCAACGATATAGTTGAAAGGGAAAAGAGCATAACCGCAATAGAGGGAGAGGTCATAAAGGCGAAAAAGAAATATGCTATGGAGAAACTCTCCTCTCCTGTTGACGGGACTGTCCATGGTCTTGCATCATATACCATCGGGGGTGTTGTTACGTCTGCCCAGCCTATTGTTACTATCGTTCCTGACGGCACACCGCTTGTGATAGAGGCGGTAGTTTTAAATAATGATATAGGGTTTATAAGGACAGGGCAGGAGACAGAGATAAAACTTGATACATTCCCGTTTCAGAAATACGGGACTATCAGGGGAAAAGTTACATCCATAAGTCCTGATGCCTTTGATGATGAAAAACTGGGACCTGTATATAGGATAAAGGTTGAACTTGAAAGGTTAAATATTACTGTTAATGGCACAGATATACACCTTACACCAGGAATGGCGGCATCTGTTGAGGTCAAGACAGGGAAGAGGAGGGTGATAGAGTTTTTCTTATCCCCTGTCATTAAATACTCAAAAGAAAGTCTTACATTGAGATAGGGATTTGGGTGATGGATATTGCGGCGTGTCCCCACCGAAATACAATACGTTAGCCTCTAATTGCAGGCAAGGAAAAGGAGGATGATATTCTTTCATTAGGAGGTGATTGATAACTAACAGGCTGTTGAAAAAGACATCAACAGCCTTGAGGACACAGATTAGGAAAAGCGAGGACACAGATGACAACTTGTTGTCATTGCGAAGGAGCGTAAGCGACTGCGGCAATCCCAAGAGATTGCTTCGGCTTCGCCTCGCAATGACATTTCTGTGAAATCTAATCTTTTATCTGTGCAATCAGAGTTTGTTGAGTTTTTCAACAAACTGCTAAAAACTGACAAAAAGAAGAAGCCCCGCACCCTGTAGTTGCCGACCTCGCAGCCTCCGACCTTTAGGTCGGAGGTCTGTTGGCTTTATCCAGAAAGTAGGGTGGGCTATGCCCACCAAAAAATTAAGCAAAATAAGATGGCGGGCACAGCCCGCCCTACAAGACTGGTTTTTCATCCCGAGTAAGAATATCTGCATTGCGTCTATCCTTCCATTTTGGCGGTGTATACGCAATAATTGCGGATATGAAGTAGTTAGCCGACATTTTGCTTGGCAGTTTGAAAGGAGGTTGCGGCAAGGAGCAAAAGGGTGATTTTAAATAATAAGGTGAAATCTTTTTGAAGATGGTGAGAGACTTTACCTCGAGAAAAAAATCCACCGTCTAAATCTAAAAAACAAAAGGAGATAGAAAGATGACTACAAAAGCAATCATCACACGTAGAGGAATTCCCCGGTCAGACGCTGTAGCTGCAACCGAAAGCGCCGAGGCAGGCAACATGGGACTTAAGGTTGAACAACATCTGCCTCATGGAACATTGGTAAGGGGGGACAAGAAGCAATACGCCGCCCTTGAATCTCAGGGCTATCGCGTCAAGTTGCTTACAGACACCAACATCATCAATGTCGGCTCGTATCGTATTGACACTGATGCCGCTCTGCCTAAGGTGCCGGAAAAACTGGAGGTGCCAAAGGCACTACAGAAAACATGGCCGCATCACCTCGTGCAGTTGGCTGCACCGCCCAACGAAGATTGGATTCGCACAATAGAAGAACAAGGCGTGGATGTAGTGGAACCAATTTCTGCGTATGGCTTGTTTGTGGTTGGCAGCCCCGAGCAGGTTAAGAACCTGAAGAACCTTCCATTTGTAGAGTGGGTAGGTCTGTTTAAACCAGCATACCGCATTGCTCCCAACCTACAGGGGCTGAAGGGAAAGATCCAATACGTCAACATCGGCGTTTATCCGGCAACGGCAGTTGATGAAGTTAGAGAAGCGATTGAGAAGGCTGGCGGTACCATTATCAATGAATGGGGCAAGGAAGGCAGATACAAGGATGTCTACCGTATCCTGATTGTTGAAATAGATGCAGGTAAGTTGCCAGATGTTGCGGTCGCACCTGCGGTTCGTTGGTTAGAGTTTCAGGGTCCGCCGATTACAACTGACGAAAGGTCTGACCAAATCGTTGCAGAGAATCTGAATGGGGCAGCGCCGCCAAACAATGCCCCTGTGGTTGGTTATCAAGCTGCCGTTACGAGTCCTGCTACTGGACTTGGGCTCAGCGGAGCAGGCGTCACGATTGGTATTTGTGACTCAGGGGTGGACAACCATAACAGTGCAACCATGCATCCTGATTTGCGGAATCGCATGGCATTTTTTGCAGATGTTACTGGTGGAGCAGCTCCGACAGACACAAATGGGCATGGAACCCACGTAACTGGCATTGCTGTTGGCAATGCTGCCACAGGCGATACTGATCCACAAGGCTTTCTACTGGGTCTGGGCATGGCGCCGGGCGCTCAATTTGGGAGTGTTAACGCAATTAGCGGGGCTGCAATAACAGCCCAAGATGATTGGGTGCAACTCATGTCAGCGAACGGCGCCCAAGTCATGAACAATAGCTGGGAATACACGGGAACTGCTGGCAGTAATTACACGGCTGCTGCACGTGAATTCGACCAAATGGTCAGAGATCCCGATCCAGGGACAGCGGGGCTACAACATTTGGTTATCGTGTTTGCGGCGGGTAACAATGGAGGAAACCTCAATACAGTTAGCTCTCCCGCCATAGCCAAAAATCATATTGTAGTTGGAAACTCTCTTAACTTCCGTCCGGGTGAGAGGTTCCCCACCGACGACATTCGGGGTATCAACGGCACCTCGGGCAGAGGACTTGCAAGTGACAACCGTATCCTTCCTACGATTGTGGCGCCTGGCACCGACATAGTATCCACTCGCCCAACAGTAGATACCGATCCGGCCACGCCGGGTGTTCAACGTCCCCGCACGGCATATACGGATACCGGTGGCACGGTGCACAATGATCATTATCCCAACACCGGGACATCAATGGCCGCACCGCATGTTTCGGGTTTGTGTGCTTTGTTTATTGAGTGGTGGCGTAATCGAACAGGCGGGAGGAATCCTAGCCCGGCTTTGGTAAAGGCGCTCCTGATAAACGGAGCTGAAGACCTCTCCGGGGGTGAAAACTGGCGAGCCTTTGGTTCAGGTGTATGGACCAACATGGGTGGCGGTCTTCGCTCAATTGCGGCCATTGGCTTCACTCCAAATATGCTGGTAGATCAAGGTAATAATAGCGTTTTTGGTGTTCTCAACCAAGTTGGCGCCGCTGCTCAAGTGGTGAATGCTGGAGATTGGTTCTATGACGCACCTACGGACACGCTGCGATTTCGTACGCTTACTGCGGGAGCGTCCAGATTATACATTCGTGATACGGCTCCCATTCCCAATATCCCCAATGGCCATCAAGGATGGGGCCGCGTCAGTTTGGAGAACATGGTCTTGCAAGCCCCGGCTTCAGATCGCGGGCCCAAGATATTCTCAGACCAGCGACATGCCTTCACGGCCAACGGGCAGGAGCACATGATTCGTGTCGCTCCGTTCGATATGGCGCGCCCGATGCGCATCACGCTGGTTTGGACAGACGCTGCGGGCGCGGCTAATGCCAATCCGGCACTAGTCAACGACCTTGATCTGGAAGTGACCGAACTAGCGACGGGCAATGTCTATCGCGGCAACGTGTTTGCGAATGGCTTCTCGGCCACAGGTGGCGCGTTCGATAACCGAAACAATACCGAATGTGTCTACATTCAGAATCCCACAGGAACTTACGAGGTTACGATTATCGCTGCGAACATTGCGGCCAGCGCCATGCCCGATATCGCGACGCCATGGCAGGATTTCGCATTAGTCATCGATAACGCGGAGGTTCCTGCGGCTGCACCGGTTAGCGTTGTGCCCGTTATTGATCGTTCCGGCAGTATGGTCGCATCCGGGTACGTGGACATCACCAAGACCAGCAGCAAGCAGTTTGTCGACCTGATGAGCATTGACGATAAACTTGGTGTGGTCAGCTTTGGTTCTACATCGGCGGTGGAGTACCCAACTGGACCGGGACCAACCCTGCAGACCATCACTGGTCAGCCTGTTCGGGATGCCGCCAAGACGGAGATTGATGGCGTCGCATTTGGAGGTTGCACATACATGGGGGCTGGTATCAATGCGGCTCGGGACATGCTCAACCCTGCGGCTGGTTCTAGAGCGATGGTGCTGCTATCAGACGGTTATGACAACAAAGGCTGCGATGCGGCAAACCCAGCCAAACCTTCGGCGCTGGATGCTGTAGCCGGTTTACCTGCTAACATGCCTGTCTACACGTGCGCGATGGGACCCGCATCGGATCAAGGGCTGTTGGAACAAATCGCAGACGCTACTGACGGCCGCTATTACTACATGCCGACAATTGACGATCTGTTCGAAATCTACAACTACATTCGGGGTCAGGTAACTGGTGACGCTATTGTGGTAAACGAGTCAGCGATGGCGTCTAGCAGCAGGGTGGCTGCCTTTGTGGATGCATTGGCGACAGAGGCAACCTTTACAGTCGCATGGGCAGATGCCAAACTGCAATTTGTGGCTGGGGATCCAAAGAAGGCAAACGAGGTAAGCATTAGGCTGCGCGATCCGCGTGGTCGGCTGTTGCATCCCAGCGATAGCTATGTGCGCCGGATTGTCGGACAAGGGTATGCGGCATTCAAATTTCAGGAACCAATGCCCGGCCAATGGTATGTAGAGGTGTCAACAGTCGGTGAAACGCACGTGCGCTACACGGTGGGCGGCTTTGTCAGATCACCTTTGCATCTGATTGTTTCGCTGAGACCGAAGCGGGTTGTGGCTGGAGTTCCTCTCAATATCGCCACACAGATGTTCGATGGGAAACTCCGGATTTCTGGATTTAAAGGAAGCACACAGGTCATTCACCCGAACATCAGTGTTTCTGGACTCCTTGAAAAATACAAGTCCCAGTTGCGTGACATTAAGCCAGTAAAACTTCTTGGCGGAGATACACTACCTTTAGACATTGCCAAGCTGACAGCGCTGAGAGCCAAGATGCTTCAAGCACAGAAAATAGACCTATTCAACCATAATGTCAGCAGCGTAACTTTTCGTAATGCGGCCATAAGCGACTTGCCCCGCCTAATGTTCGGTCATTTGGCAACTCCCGGTGTTGTTCCGGTCGGGACTGATGATATGATGTCCTCTATCGCGCCAAGACCTATGAGACCAGTAATACCAGCACAGCCGATTCCCTCATCATCGGGTTCTGGCACATTGGTAGGGCAATTCAAGGACACCAAGCAACAAGGCAGTTACAATGTGTTGGTAACTGTAAATGGTATGTCACCAGTTTCTAAAACGCGGTTTGTGCGTAAGGCATTAGTTAGCGTGTTGGTCAAATAGGGACTGATAAGGGCGGCGATATCGCCGCCCTTATCACACGATGTACTCCAATCCTATAGATTAGGAACACGTTGGTTGCCCAACAAGGCGCAGATTGGTTAGCCGACATTTTGCTTGGCGAATTTAGAAAGGATAACGGAATAAGATGCATGTTAGAAAAATTCAGATGGTAATAATTTATGCACCCTAACCGCCCCCTCATAGTTGACATCAAAAGGCACAGCCTTGAAGATGGCCCTGGCATACGGAGTGTAGTCTTTTTCAAGGGCTGTCCAATGAGGTGTATATTCTGCCAGAATCCAGAGACACAGGACACAGAGGCAGAGATTGTATTTTCGGAAAGAAGATGTATTCAGTGCGGCGGTTGTGCAAAGGTCTGTCCCGAAGGCGCCATAGATTATAAACTCCCTCAACGGATACACAGAGATAAATGCACTTCTTGCGGCAAGTGTGCTGATTTATGCCCTGAAGGGGCATTGAGACTAATCGGAAGATACTATCCTGTAGATGAGATTACGGAAATCCTTTTGAGAGACCTTCCATTCTACCGTCATTCAAAAGGCGGTGTAACACTTTCAGGCGGCGAGCCTGCACTCTATCCTGATTATATTGAGGCGCTGCTTAAATCCTTGAAGGCATATAATATTCATATCGCCATAGAGACATCAGGATATTTTGATTACGATAAATTCAAACAAAAGATACTTCCCTACATAGACCTCATCTACTATGACATAAAGATCGCTGACCCAGAGGCTCATAAAACATATACTGGAAAGTCAAATCAAAGGATAATTGATAATCTCTGCTATCTCCTTACAGAAGACAAGGTTAAAGTCCATCCCAGAATCCCGCTTATACCAAACATCACAGCAACAAGGGAGAATCTTTCTGCCATTGTTAATCTCTTGCACGAGACAGGGGCTGAGAATGTCTCCCTTCTTCCTTACAACCCTATGGGCATAGAGATGAATGATAAACTTGGAAGACCAAGACCATCCTTGCCTGAAGGTTTTATGAAACCTGATGAGGAAGAGGAGGTCTATGGTATGTTCAGGGGCATGATTGAGGAGAAAGGAGGGAAAAACCGCTCATGTACTTTTAACCAAAGTGTCTCTGAAATAAGTCTCACAAACCCTTAAATCAAAGGAGGTCAGATATGCTTGCAATAGATATACCCATATCATTACTTGCAGGTCTTGCACTTGCAGAGGCAGGAAAAAAGATATTGAAAAGCGGCGACGCTCAAGGATATCGTTTTATGCGGACTACTATTGTATTTTTTGCCGTATTCTTTATAACCCCCATACCCTTCTATTTCTTCATGGGATGGCCTGCATGGGAAACAAACTTCCTCTGGAAGTGGCCTGATAATATCCACGACAGCCCCCTCATGGCATCAGTATCATTTGCTGCATTCATACTTACTGTTGGACCTGCTTATCTTGGTTTTGAGGTCGGCAGATACCTGATTAAAAATGGAAGGGAAAATCTTGTAAGGGCAGGATACATCTCCATGGGGATTCTGGTAGGTGTCATAGTATTTCTCACAAGGGATATTACCTTTAACATTGCCAGCACATACGCCAGATATGAGGCAAAGGAGTTCTATTCCTTCTGGAGCCATCCATTTTTTACAGGATGGCTTATAGTTACAATATACTTCTGGGGTTCACTTGTTATCTTTTATTTATGGATTAAGAAGAAAGGAGGAAAATAAAAATGGTACAGATAGACATACCTGCTGCATTTATTGCAAGCCAGTTTTTTCTGGATATAGGAAGAAAGATAATAAAAAAGGAGGCTTCAGAAGGTATTGAAACACAGCAATCTGTTTATTATAAATTCCTGTTCCGCAGCGTCTTTTTTGCAGGTTTTGTTATAGCGCCTGCTGGCATATACCTCCTTGTGGGCTGGCCCGGATGGGAACAGTTATACTGGACAGAACGGGTTGAAAAGCCGATATTTAACCTTTATAACGCCATGATTTATCCGCTGTTTATTATGGCGATTGTCCTGTGTTCATATCTCGGACATATCATCGGTTATAGATGGTTGGTTACAGGAAAGGAAAGGTATTTAAGACCAACATATATAGGTTTGCTTGTTCTGGTTACAATCGTAGTTCTTCTAAATTACCCTGCTTTCCTGCTTGTCGGCACCTATCAGCAGTATCATTTTGATAGAGAGGGCATGAAACTGGCATGGGGAAACCCTTACGATTTTTCCATTGGCTGGCTGATTGTTATGGCATATTTTACCACCTCATTTCTGTATCTTTTTTTTAAGATAAGGAATGAAAATAAGAGATGCTAATATAAATCTTGTAGGATGAGAAAATGTCTATCTTATTTACAGAGGCTGATATTGGCAGTATGACGATTCCGAACCGTATGATTCGGGCTGCTTCTCATGAAGGATTAGCAGATAGCAGGGGTAGGCCAACAGATGAGCAGTTTGAGTTCTATAAAGGTTTTGTTGAAGGCGGGATCGGCTTAATCATCACTGGATATGCCGGCATTATGCAATCAGGAAAAAGCGCCCTCTATCATATGACCATGATAGATTCGGACAACCTGATTTCGCATCATAAAAGACTCGTTGATGGCATTCATCAACTCGGCGGAAAAATAGTATTGCAGATAGCCCATTGCGGCCGTCAAACCTGGTCAAAGGTAACCGGCGAGCCCTTGCAAGCCCCTTCAGCCATGCCCTGCGGTTTTTATCAAGAAATGCCCAAAGAGATGAGTGAAGGAGAGATATATACTGTGATAGAAAACTTTGCAAAGGCAGCCCTCCGTGCCAAGGAATCAGGATACGATGGTGTGCAAATCCATGCAGCCCATGGATACCTCCTGTCCACATTTCTATCTTGTTATTCCAATAAGAGAGAAGACCGATGGGGAGGGGGTATGGAAAATCGCTTTAGAATAGTTGGCGATACATTAAGGGCTGTCAAAGAGGCTGTCGGGAAGGACTATCCGGTGCTGATAAAGATAAACACCTTTGAGAATACACCTTCGGGAATAAAACCGGAAGAGTGCATCCAATTTGCCATGATGGCTGCAGGAACAGGTTGTTGTGATGCCATAGAATTAAGCTGCGGCACAAATGAAGATGGTTTTGTCATGACACGAGGCAAGTTTCCAACAGACGCTATCTTTAAATATATGCGGCCTTACTGCGAGTATCATCCTGCAGTTAAGTTCCTCCTCAAGACCTTTGTTGTGCCTTTCAAAAAAATACGGCAGCCGCCTTTTGCCGAAGGGTATAATCTTGAGACCGCAGCCCGGGTAAAGAAGGTTATCTCACTGCCTGTTATTACTGTGGGCGGTATAAGGTCAAAGAGGTTTATGGAAATGGCTATTGATGAGGGGAAAACCGATTTTATCTCTATGGCAAGGCCGTTAATCAGAGAACCGGACTTGGCTAATAAGTTTAAGGCAGGAGTCAGTGAAGTTGCCTTATGTGATAACTGCAATGAATGTGTTGTCGCATCAGATACTAAACCTATACAATGCTATAAGAAAAAAACTTGATAGAGTTGAGCATTGAGGAGAGGGTTTTGGGTTATTCAGATAGAGGTGGAATAAACGAAATACTTTGTCTATAATCCCAATATAGAACAAAAAGCGAAATGGTGAGGTTGTGAATGAGTTATCTGCTCAGTGCGGGTTAACTTAGAGAACAAAGGAGGCAAAAATGGTTCAGAAATTTAAATGCAAAGAGCCAAACTGTGGCTCAGATGTAGAATTCGAGTATGAACCGGTAATAGGCGTATTATCTATGGATTTTGACACTGAAGACACAGAAGTAGAAGAAGAAGTATATCTGACGTGTGAGAATGAGAATCAGCCTCATACACACAAATATAAAGTCAAATACAAACCGTCTAAATAAAACCCTGAAAGGGGGAATTATGCCTGAAATGATAAATGATAAATTTTGGTTTGAGCTTTCTAAAGAAATAGTTAAGAACGGTACTGAAAAACGAAATGAGGCAGGAGCTAAACTTCAAACATTAATCGCTTGGCTTTGGGGCATCTACACGGCAGGTGCAACCGTGGGCATATCCCTATCAAAGACATCTTATTCTCTACCCATTATTTTGCTGATAGCATCGCCAAGTATTGTATTAATCGTTGCTTATTGGGTAGCCGTATGGGTTCAGATGCCTGTTAGTGCAAAGTTTGATCCAAGAATACCACAGGATATAATGAGAGCATACCTTAAGGGAGTCAAGACAAAAAGCTGGAGGTTGACTATCGCTGTATCTCTTTCCTTTATTGCAGCTGTTCTGGTTTCATTTGCACTTATTGTCGCATCTCTGAGCAAGGAGGGAGCTTCACCTAACTTTAAGGCATATCATCATGCGAAAGATGACAGTAATTTTATTGCTATATCAGGTCGCTTCCCAGCAGATACCAAAATCATCTTACGGATCATATCTTTTCCACCTTCAGGGAGTCCAATTATATCAAAAGAATTGCCTTACATAACATCTTCATCCGGTGAACTGCAAGAAAGCATTGAACTGAAGCCTACTACTGATAAATATGATGTGGCAGTCGAATGGAAAGAAGAAGATGGCCTTGTGCGCAGTTTGAAGCGAATGCTCCTTGTTGAAAGTAAGGATAAGCAGCACTAAACTGAACATTAACTCAAAGTTGGTGGAAATGAATCACAGAAATCTCTTGAAAGGAGAAACAAGAATTATGAAGATGAATAAATATCTCCAAAGCTATCAGGGGTTAATTTCGCTTCTGCTGTTTTTGTCGTTAGTATTATCCGGTTGTGCTGATTTAAAGTCCATTCGGGCTTTTTCAGAGATATCTTCAGAGTCAACAGCTTATACATCATTTACTGATGACTATGTCAAATCAGTTGAAAGGCAGAAAAGGTATCAAGATGCGAGCCATTACGAAAAACTTGACGAAATAATAAAGGAGCGAGAAGCACAACGCTCCGCATTGTTGGCAATTCATAAAGGAGTATCGGATTATATGAGCGCTTTGGGGGAATTGGCCTCTGATGAAATTATTTCTTATGATAAATCTCTTGTTGAAATGTCCCAAACAATGGAAACGATAAAAGATAAAGATGGAAATCAAGTATTTAAGAAAGAGCAGATTGATGCCTTCGGAGATTTATC
>JACRNK010000111.1 GCA_016234985.1 Deltaproteobacteria bacterium | reverse complement strand
CAGAGCGGCGGACTCTCTCGTTGACACCACAACTCCGGCGCATGGAACCGCCAGCCGGTAAACCGCAACGATCTTTTTAAATTCCAAATCCGAAACAGGAAAAGGCGCACTGCCTATAGGCGAACCATCTGCGGGTCTTAGCCTTGGCACGGAAATGGTATGGCTATGGCTGCCGAATTTTTCATAGAGATGCTGCGAATGGCTGATAGTTGCCAGCGCATCATACCGGTAATCATATAATCCGAGCAAGGCGCCTATCCCCACATCTTCAAAGCCAGCCTCTATTGCCCTGTCCATGACATTCAGCCGGTAGTCATAATCTTTCTTTTGCCCCGAAGGGTGCATTGTCTTGTATGTTGCTCTGTGATAGGTTTCCTGAAATGCCTGATAAACGCCTATGCCGGAATCTTTGAGTCTTCGGAAATCGTCAATCTCCATCGGCGGCGCATTCAGATGAACAATCCTGATGCCGGTATTTTCATAAACAGCCTTAACAGCATCAACAAGATAATCAACGCCTGATACCTTCGGGTCTTCGCCTGAGACAAGGAGTATTCTTTTAAAGCCCATTCCCTCCAACGCCTTTGCCTCTTTGATTATTTCGTCTATGGTTAAGGTTTTTCTGACAGCGTCTCTGTTGTCTTTTCTAAAACCGCAGTAGAGACAATTGTTCACGCATTCATTGGAAAGGTAGAGCGGCGCAAAGAGGACAATCCTTTTGCCAAAGACCTTTTCCTTAACTTCACCAGCTTTTTTAAATATCCTCTGCAAAAGGGTAGGCTCTTCCACAGACAAAAGCGCTGCCGCATGTTCAAGGCTTAAACCATGTGCGGCACCAGCCTCAGCCAGAATATCATCAATCAGAGAAACAGCAGTCTGAGTCGTATGCGACAAAATGTTTTCTATTTTTTCAGCGTCAATAATCATATTTGCACCAAAATAAAAAAGCCGCCTCCATAAGGAGAACGGCTGTATGAAAAATCCTTGTTGCCGCTTCCCTACGCCGGCATTATCCGGATCAGGTTGTCAGGGTCTTCCGATTGTTATCGGAACTCTCAGCCGTTACGGCTCCCCCAGCATATATAAAATTTATCAGGGCTTTTATTGGAAGTCAAGCTGATAAACAAAACGCTTCTGAATTTCAAAAAAGTTTAGATTGGTCGGGGCGGCGGGATTCGAACCCACGGCCACCACCACCCCAAGGTGGTGCGCTTCCAGGCTGCGCTACGCCCCGATACGGCAAGTTAATTTAAGAAAGGATCTTCTTCATAGAATACAGTTCTTCTTTTATGGATTGCAGCATTTTTACATATCTCTGGTCAGGAAAATTGATATTTAGCTGCATATTATTTTTTCCCCTGAGCCATTCCTTTATTCTGGCCTTTGCCCCGTTAAGCGTATATTTCTCATCATACAAAAGCCTTTTAATCTCTAATATAAGCTCCACATCTCTTTTCCGGTAAACCCTCTGATTTGACTTTGATTTCTGAAGATTTATCTTGAACTCTGATTCCCAGTATCTCAGGACATAAGGCTTCACCCTTGTTATCTTGCTAACCTCGCCTATCTTAAAATAAAGTTTATCAGGGATGGTAACCATATTGCGTTTTTAGCGTTTGTTGCGTTTATTGCGAGCGCTATAACGCTATAACCCTATAAACGCTGCCTATTCACCGCATCTCTCAGAATTTGGCTGGGCTTAAATGTCAAAACCTTTCTGGCCGTTATGGTCAGGTCTTTGCCGGTCTGCGGGTTTCTCCCCCTTCTTGCCCTCTTTTGCCTTACCATAAAATTCCCGAAGCCGGATATCTTTACATTCTCCCCGCTTTCAGCAGTATTTTTTATTGTCTCGAATACAAGCTCCACCACATCTATCACATCTTTTTTCGAAAAACCGACCTTTTCAAAGATATGCTCTACAATATCTGCCTTGGTCATTGCGCGCCTCCCTTGTCCCGTTATGTATTTAAACGGGATTCGCCTCTAATCTCTATGCCAAATTTATGTTTCAAATTCTCCAATATGGCGGAATGCGCCGTATTGATTTCATCATCAGTCAATGTCCTTTCATTTGAGCGGTACATAAAACGCAGGGCAATGCTTATTTTACCCTCAGGAATATTCTCGCCATAGTATACATCAAAGACATTAACTTCCTCAAGAAGTTTAATGTCTAATCCTTTAACAGCATTATATAATTCCTGAAACTGAATATCCTTGTTCAATATCATTGCCGCATCCCTGACTATCGTAGGGTATCTGGGAACCTGGGTATATTTTTTTTGACTGCCAAGGGCGTTCTTTATGGCGCTCATATCCAGTTCAAATACATACGCAGGCTGTTTTATATCCAGCCTTTGCATAATGTCCGGGTGAACCTCTCCGGTTATCCCAACCGGCTTGCCGTTAATCTCAACAATGCCGGCCTTGCCAGGGTGCAAATAAGGAATATCTGCTGCGGAAATAAAAACATATTTTTCTATGCCCAACCCTGTTAAAACCTGCTCAACTGTGCCTTTAATATCATAAAAATCCACAGCGCCTTTATCAACACTCCATGTCTCGCCATACCGAAGGCCGCTTATCAGGCCGCTTATCATCTCTTTTTCTTCTGTCCCTTCACTGCACGGGATAAATATCTTGCCGATCTCAAATATCTTAATGTCGCGGTTAT
>JACRNK010000110.1 GCA_016234985.1 Deltaproteobacteria bacterium | reverse complement strand
ATTCCGTTTTCCGAAGAGAATGTTATTGGGGGGCTTGCTATTTTATTGTTGTTTACGGTTAAGGCGTCGGACTCTTCCAACGCAATGCTGAAGGCCGGCTTTTCATCAGGCATAAGCGATAAAGCATAACCGGCAGCCTCTGCCGAGTCAGCCCCTTGTATTTTTAAATCCCTTGCCCCTTTTAATATTGCAATCCTTATTTTTTCTCCATTCTGCGCAAAGGCAGTGGAGGTATTTCTGGCGCAGGAAGATAGAAAAAACAGTGAACAGTAAACAGTGAGCAGTAAACAGTGAGTGGTAAATCTCCACGGCTTTTTCAAAACACCCTCCTGCCGAGATAAACCAGGAGCAGGCCTGCGGCTATGGAAATAAACCCCATAACGCGGAGTGTTTTTTCCGGCAGCTCCTGCAGGGATATTGCCCATTCCTTTATCTTTGCGGGGAATGCAAAATACGGCAGACCCTCAATTACCAGCACCAGACCCAATACGCTTAGAAAATAGGCCATTAAGAGAACCCCCGACCGTTATAGTAGAATTAACTCTGTATCAATGGGGAAAATTTATCAAAGAAATCAGGAAAAGTCATTAAAGAAATCTCGCCGCTTCCTGCTCAATTTAGATGAATATTTTTTAGACCAATGACACTTTTTTATTGCAATGTATTTGGGGGTATGCTATAGAAGCCGAGAAGCAGGAGTATCGTATCCTGTTTGGGATAGATAGCAATTCTTAAAAAGTAATTGTGACAGCCAAACTATCGCTTTAACGAGGTTTGCGTGGCCCTTAAAAAGATACACCTTTTTATTGTTCTGTCTTGTTTATTGTTTATCTCATGCGGTAATTTACTCGTTGACGCCCCTTCGCCCCATTCCCCTTCTGCCGCAAGGCTTCTTCTCTATATGCATTCAACTTCATCTGCGTCTACGGATATGGTTTTTACAATATCTGAAATTAAACTTCAGGCTGAAGACAACAGTTGGATAAAACTGATGGATGGTCCGATTGATATAAAATCTACTGCGTTGGTTGACAGGCAGATACTTTTGAAAGAAGCGGCTGTAGAGCCGGGTTTGTATAAAGGCCTGAAAATAATAATCTCAAAGGCATCTGTTAAGGGAAGGGATGGCTATGTGAGCCTTGCCCTCCCTCAGCCTGATGGAGAGGTTGTAATAAAGTCAAATATCAGACTGCAAAGAAAGGATAGCTTTGCAGCTTGTATCGCATGGGATCCGGAGAAATCTATTGAAAAAGGTTTTATTTTTCAACCGGCCATAGAAATAGAGCCGCAGACGCCTTCGGCGAGGGAACTGCTCTTGTTTGTGTCAAACAGCGCATCAAACTATATCTCAATAATAGACAGAAGCCTCGAAAGGGTTGTAGGCGCTGTAACAGTTGGCGACAGACCAATGGGTATGGCGCTAAATGCCACGCAGGACAGGCTTTATGTTGTAAACTCTGCTTCAAGGAATATATCTATAGTGGATGTAAGCCGGTTTTCTGTGCTGGATACAATCCAACTGACATCAGGAATAGAGCCTGTGGATATTGTAATTATACCTGATGATAGAAATTCAATAGAAGGCAAGCTTTATATTACAAACCGGATTTCAAATGATGTTTCAGTGGTGAATACCGTGGCAAAACGTATATTAAAAACCATCCCTGTCGGGACAGGCCCTTCGGCCATTGCCGCAGATGTTGTCAGGAAAGAAATATATGTTACAAATGAGAGGTCAAATGATTTAAGCATTATAAATGCCATTGATGATTCATTGATTGTCACCATTAAGGTGGATAATAAGCCAACAGGTATTGTTGTTGGGAAAGATAAAATATATGTCTTTAACGAAGGTTCTAACAGGATATCTGTTATATCTCCGTCTTTAAGAAGGCTAATATCAAATATAGTTGTCGAGGGTCCTCCTAAAAGGGGTATGCAAGGATTTAGCGGCAGACTCTTTGTTGCGAATACCGCTGCAAACACGTTGACTTTTTTAAACTCTCAGGAGGTTGTTACAAGGACGGTCCCTGCAGGGGCGAAACCAGTAGGTCTTGCAGGCGATGAAAAAAGAAACCGTCTTTATGTAACCAATTACGGAGATTACACGGTTTCTCTTTTTGATCCGATAGGGGAGAAAATGTTAAAAGAACTTTTTGTTGGAAATGGTCCATATGGAGCCGTACTGTTGGAAAGGTAATATAAACACCGTGAAGCCAGCTGGTTTTTATATATGTTGTGATAAGCCTTATGAAACCGTATATTGGATATGCCGCGAATATTCATAGCGCAGCAGATATGAGTTATCAGCAATCAACTTCAACTGCCGGCGGCCAAACCACTGAGAGCACCAGTTTTAATGAGGGCTATTCATTTGGCTTGTCTCATGAGTTGACCTCCACAATAAATATTTCAGCCGATGTAAGATTGGCGAGGAATATCACAAACGGTCAAGAGACAGCTAGTACATTTCCAATGTTTTATCTCAATTACTCTCCCCCTTCCGTTGAGCTATACTATCTGTCTTTTGGCTACAACAGAAACGAAACCGTGCCGCCAGGAGGCGACCCTATTTCAAGCTCTAATATGAATGCCTCATTTGTCCTTCCAGGGGATAAATGGCCATCTGTTTCGCTTTCTTATAACCAATCAACAAATAACGATTATCTTGACCCGCATAAACTAGATACCCTATCAACCAATAAGAATTTTAATACAATTTATAATTTTAATTTCCTTGAAACAGCAACAAACCTGAACTATTCCTATTCAGATCCTATCTCAATAGACCGGGTTGGCAAAACAAGGTCTGAAGCGCCATCGCACACCGTAACAGCAGGTCTTTCCAGAGGATTCTGGGAGGGGAAAATACAGACGGGCGCAAATATCGGTTATAGCCAATCAAAAAGCGTGAATGAAAGCAAGAGCATCTCTGCAACCAATGTTGAGGGAAAGCTTGCAAGGGATAACGGTTTGGCAGACGGTTTATATAGTATAGATACCACACCCCTTGTTGATTCTCTTGCCAGCACGTCGGCGCTGATAGATAATAATACAGGCTCATCTGCAGGCATAGACCTGAATGGTTTATCTAGAAATATAGGCGTAAGGTTCACAACAGCGCAAAAGGTGCACGGGATAAACCTCTATATAAGCACATCGGATGCGCTTATTGCTACTTATAGCTTTGGCTGGCAATTATATACAAGCAGCGATGGGACAAACTGGACATTAATTGGGACGCCGTCAACCTCTTATGAAGCATCGTATCAAAGGATTGCCTTTTCCTTTTCAGAAACGAGCGCCAGCTACTTCAAGGTTGTCAATACATCATTTCCTGCTGCTGCGCTTGCTATAAATGTGACCGAGATTGAGGCCATAGGTTATGTGCCGACGTTAAGTTCCACAACCCGGGACTTCGGCGGGTTTAACATTTCATTTGCGCCATTTTCGAGGCTGAACATGAATTATAATATCAGTTATGACCATTCTGCTCAAGATATACGCGAATATAATCCAACAACTGAAAAAAGGTACCTCCCTTTTGGCGCAGGTAATGTTACGTCAACGACTGATTCTACCAACATAAGTCAGAGTTTTGGGTTAAGTTCGGCAGTTGTGCCAAAATATCTTAACTTCTCCACAAGTTATAATACATCAACGAGTAATACGACATCAACCACCACTGTGCCATCGGCTATAACTTCAACAGAGAGCGGCTCTAATGGTTATTCTTTATCGTTTTCGTCTGGTCCGCTTCCAACATTGAGCGCAAGCCTTAATTATGGCTATAGCGAGTATTTAACAGGAGGGGAAAAAAACTCTGAGAATAGTTCTATCGGCGGCAATGTATTCATGAACCTCTACAAGGGTGTTGACCTTGGTCTCGGGAGCAGTATGGGTGAATCAAAGGATCTGAAGGCAAAATCACAAACCGATTCCGCAAATTATTATGGAAACTTAAATCTTATTCCATGGAGGTCCCTTACTATAATTGTAAACGGGAGCATCTCCGACAGTACTGCTGAAACGGCAGGCAATGCGACACACTCCAGCGGCAAAACGTTAAGTTCCACTATTTCTTATACGCCCACAAGAAATCTCTATCTTTCAGCTTCAATAGGAATAGAACCAACAAGTTCGCAGACTTATGCTGTTACATGGCTTCCAGCCCTGCTGAAAAATGTTCAGTTAAGCACGAGATATGGAACTTCGGGGGATGTTACAAATATGGGGGGAGATATTAGCTGGACGCCGGTGCCAAGGCTCAGTCTGCGCGTTGGCTATAGCGGTTCAAAAACAGATAATATAACACAGGATCACACCGAGTCTGTTGTGGCAAGCGCGTCTTTAAGGCTATAGCGTACTATCCGACCTGACCCGAACAGGTTGGAGCAAACTTAAACGCTAATGATACAAATGGGCTAATTACAAATTCAAAAAAACCTTGCATGGAAGGAGAAATCAATGTATAATGTGAAATATATGAAAATGAAGGCGGTGCTCATGTTTTTTCTGCTGCTCTTTGTTGTTGCGGGTTGCGGCACATCGACTATAAGATATGTTAATCCAACAGCCAACTTTTCATACATAAAGAAAGTAGCGGTACTGCCATTCAACAATCTTAGTGATGACAGATACGCGGGTGAACGGATAAGGAACACTTTGACTGTAGACCTTATGTCCAGGGGTGTTTTTGAGGTGGTAGAGCAGGGCGAGGTTACAAAGGTTCTTGGTGTAATATTCAGAGAGGCAGGCGTTGAAGAAGGCAGGGCTGTGACGGTAGATAAGGAAACGTTAAAGTTGATTGGGGAAAAACTAAGCATACAGGCCGTAATATTGGGGAGCGTGGACGAGTATTCGGGCGGTGGTTATGGAGGCGGGAATGTTGTGTCAGTTGCTATGAGGATGCTGGATACTAATTCAGGGATAGTTCTGTGGCAGGCCAAGACTACCGAGACAAGCAAGAGTATTTTGAGAAAGCTGATAGGTATAGAAGAGGTAGACAGAAGTGAATTGACAAGGAATGCAGTAAAAAATGTGCTGGATACCTTATTGTAATTATAAAGGTCTTTGTTTGGATATACATAATATAACAGCCGGGAGGTGTTTTATGTATAAGCGGATAGTAATGGAAAGACAGAAAGTTGTTGTATGCAGCCTTGGAGGTAAATTCCAGAAATTTTTGTGGATGATTTTCTATGCCATTCCTTGTATTTTAATTTATTCTTTTCCTTCCATTGCTGCCGATACGGCTGTTGTCAGCGGTAATGTGGTTAATGTCCGGGCAGGAAGCAATATCAACTCGGAGATTATACTTCAACTTGGAAAGGGCGATGTGGTTGAGTTGGCAGAGGGGCAGACTGATATTAATAATTTTGTTAAGATTAGAATCCCCCAAAACGGCGCTGTTTGGATTCACAGCGACATGCTTGATTCAACAGGCGCTGTTGTAATTAAAGATAACGTCAATCTTCGCGCCGGAAGCGGGATAAGTTACAACGTAGTGGGTAAAATAAATAAGGGTGAGCCTGTCCATGTTATACAAAGGGAAGGCGAGTGGGTTAAGATTAAACCTACAGCGCAAAGTTATGCCTTTATTGCAGCCAAATATATCATTGTGAAAAAGGCATTGCCTGATGTTGCCTCTGCCATGAAAGAGCAATTACCCCCGGAGACATCAACCGTTTCATCTTCTGAAGCATCTGTAGAGGGAACAGCCATTATCCCTCCTGTAGCTGCCGCGCAGATATCTGATCCCATATTAACATCTTCTGCTCCAAAAGAATCTGCTGCTGATTTATCGGTTGAAGCGAGGGTGTCTCCTGCGCCAGAGACAAAAGATAATTCAGCTATAAAAGAAACAAAGGGCACAGTGTCATCTACATCTGCCCAAACAATTAAAGAGAATGACTTTAGCAATTTAAGCCAACACATTATTTTAAAGAATATTGCCATTCTTCCATTTGAAAATCTTACTGAAAACCCTGTTGCTACAAAAATGATAGCTGAACTTGTAAAAAAGGAATTGAGGGGCAAGGGATGGGTGTTTATAACCAGAGATGAGGCTGTTGAAGAATTTCTTGCAAAGAGGAGGATACGCTATACTGGCGGCATAACAAGATTAGCTGTAAGGGAAATTGGAAAAGTTCTTGGAATTGACGCTGTGCTGGTCGGTTCTATAGATCAGTTCTCTGACGCAAATGGCAAGATAAATGTCGGCGTGACAGCCCGGTTGGTTAACACCATTGACGGCAGCATAATATGGGCAGACACCCTGTCTTATACAGACACTGAATTTATTGGTCTTCTTGGATTGGGGCATATAACATCTATTGATGTCTTGAGTTCAAGGGTTGCAAAAGATCTTGTAAAAGGGATAGCAGACAGATTTTTTATAAAAGAGGCGGGTTTGAGTCCATTTGAGGTAGAAAGGGTGGATACATTTCCTGCTGTGGCAAGAGGCGGAGAAAAAATAGGTTTAAGGGTAAAGGTGTTGTCTATTACGGAGGAGCCGAAGGATGTGGCGGCAGTGGTTGATGGCAATAAAATTGCCCTTGTCAAGGGAGAAGACGGCGAATATGAGGGGGCGGTTAACGCCCCTGTTAATGAGGGTGTATATACCGTAGATGTAGTTGCAAAAGATCAGGCAATGTCGTCATTTCCATTTGGGGCAGCCGGGAAGATAACTGTTGACAGCACACCGCCAAAGGTTAGTTTGACAATTAACAGGAAAATTTTTGCCCCCCAGAGAAGGGGTTATATAGTATTTACCCCAAAGCTTCTTGGTTTTGATGATATTGATGAGTGGGAAATGGAAATCTTTGATAGAGAGGGAAAGAAAATAAGGGGAGATAAAGGCTACAGTAAGCTGCCCAAAGGACTCATCTGGAGAGGTGAAACCGATAAGCTTGCTCAGGTATCAGATGGAGAATATACCTATAGGTTTATGGTAAAAGATGTTGCAGGGAATGAAACCATTTTAACTGATAGCATAAAGGTAAAAAACAACCCGCCTGTCATAAAAGTTGATGTGGATAAGGTTGAAGACAAGGTGCTGTTTACTTTTGAGCATAATCCTGATGAGAATATAAAGTCATGGAAATTGACCATACTTGACAGAAGCGGCAAGCCTGTAAAGACGACTGAAGGCAATGGTGAATTTCCGCCAAAATTGGAATTCCCTGTGGAGACAGATTTTGATATAACTTCGATGGCATTTTCAGTTTCTGCTACAGATAATGCAGATAATCCGTTCAACTTAACCAAATCAATACCATCCATACTTTCCAAGAAAACCCCATTTGCAAAAGCGAATGCCAAAGGGCAGTTAGCTGAGGACTTTTAGATATGGGGAGGTACAGCCTTCCAGCAGTTTTCCTGGTTCTTGCTTTAATTGTTCTATTATGGTTTTTGTCGATAATGCCAGGGAACATATCATGGAGTAAAGACGGCGCCTGCAGGGATTGCCATTCCGGGCCAAAGGCAGCAGAACTTAAGCTGGATGATGTTTATGTAAAAATCGCCGCATTGCAGTATCGGCATTCTGTTGTGGAAGACGAAAAATGCGAACTGTGCCATATCTTAAGGGGATTTAAGACAGGAAGGACGTGGGAGCTTGCCTCTCCTGATAGTTATAAAGAGCAGATATTTTTTTTAAAAGACCTGTCCGTGGATAGAAAATATCAGGTGGCTTTGAAGGTGAAGGATGGCGCAGGGAATGAGGCTCCAGTTAATCCTTTACAATTTATACCATCAAATGTGGCTGCCTCTATGGATAACGACCAGAAGGCGCCTCTCATCAGAAATGTAATAACAACAGAAATAAGGCAGGCTGTATTTCTCGAAGCAACAATTAAATGGGAAACAGACAAGCCGTCCAACTCAATTGTGGAGTACGGGTTAACCCCCCAATATGGTGAAACAGCAGTATCTGAAAACGTATTTGCAAATGGACATAAAATAACGATAACCGGGCTGAAGAGCGGCAAGCAGTACCATTACCGCACAATATCAAGGGATATATTTGGTAATACAGGTGCGTCAAGCGATTTCATACTTGATACATCTGCGCAGATTAACAACACAGGGGAAGGCGGCGTAAAGATTGTAGACCGGACACGGCCTCAGATAAAGGAGGCCGCTGTTTTTAAGATAAAAGGAACAAAAGATATCTTTATTAAATTTTCAAGCGATAAGCCTGTTAAGGCATATTTAACGATTAATGAACCCGCTGAAATTGACAAACATGGTTTTGGCCTCATTCCTGCAAGGGCATCAAGGATAGATGCGTGCATTAAGTGCCATCCCCAAGGCGCATCGCACCCTGTGGGGATAAGGAGCAAGGGGTCAAAAACAAAAATTTCACCTGATCTACCTACCATAGAAGGCGGTATGATAACATGCGTTACATGCCACTATCCCCATGGCGGAAACAAGAAACATTTTACAAGAATGAATTTTGAAAGAGACTTATGTATAGCTTGTCATACTGGAGAACCGTACATATAACAACATTCTGTGAATGTTGCATTGTAAAATAAAGATTGAAAAGCGGAAATTTTGAATTTATTATTCTAGCAAACCGAATAAACGGAGGCCATAATGAGTAAAAATAGAAGAAGCGTTATAAACGCTGCTTTCTTTTACTTTTACAGCAATCAGGAGATTGGTCAGTCATTTAAACAGTTCCATATCCAGGCAAGAAGCTTTCTGGATTTGCTGCTTCCGGCCATTATAATTGCCCTTGCCATCGGTATTGTTATGGCTTTTGTCATGGCGGTTTTTTTCCCGCACAGGATAGCAGGGCCTTTGTATAGGATGGAGAGAGAGCTAAAGGAAAGAGTGGGAGATGGCGACCTTACTGTGAAATTTTCGCTTCGTAAGGGCGATGAGGTTGGAGAGCTTGCCGATGCATTGAATATTATGATTGAAAAACTTAAATTAAAGATTGGGAAGATTAAGGCGGCATCAGATGAGCTTGTTTCTCTTTCCGGCAATGCGAATAAGGGAGGAGAGGAGCATATAAAGAAGCTATCAGAACTTACGAAAAAAATAGAAGAGGCTGTTAAAGAATTTAGATTATGATTGAAGTGGTAAAATCAAGGTTAAAGCCCATGTTTTGGTTAAAGAGTTTTCATTTGGTGTTAATGTTATCTTTAACCATATTGTTGTATATAGTAGGCTGTACAGTTTCTTCAAGGGATTCTCTTCAGTCTGAGACATCTATAAATATAAAGGTAAAAAAAGTGGCAATTCTACCTTTTTATAATATCAGCGGCTATAGAGATGCAGGCAAAATAGTTGCCAATATATTTGTTACTGAGATGTTTAAGAGCGGAAGATTTCGTGTAGAGGAGAGCGGCAACATAGCCCAGTTTATGATACAAGAGCGGATGGATACGATAGGCGAGATAGAGATAGAAAGATTGACGATTCTAGGCAAGCGGATGGGGGTAGATGCCGTTATGACAGGCACGGTAGAGGAGTTTGCCGAGGGCGGCAGCGCGTATCCTGTGCCAATAGTTTCAATAACTGCCAGAATGATTGACTCGAGCAGCGGCAAGCTCATATGGTCCGGCCAGAATAAGAGAAGAGGAGATGATTATATCATTGTTCTTGACCTTGGCGAGGTGAGGTCATTAACCACCCTTACCCAGAAGGTTGTAAGAGAGATGATAGATACAATAAAATGATGATACGGAAGTCAGGAGCTACAAGATATGAGTTTAAAGTTGTGTGTTTAAGGAATGTTTTTTGCTTGACATTAGCGCTAACATTTTTAGCAGTTGTGCTTAATCCTGCGGATTCTTCGGGGTTCTGGCCATTTACCTCCAAGAAAAAGGAGACGTATATTGCCAGGGTCGGGGAAGAGATTATTACAAAGGATGAACTGTTAGAAGAGATAAATAAGCTGCACAAGAGCAGTCGCGCAGGCAAGGCCCTTTCTGAGCAAACGTCTTTTGCAATGCAGGATTTTGGCAAATTTCTAAATGAGCTTATAGATAATAAGCTCATGATTATAGAGGCTAAAAATCTTGGGCTTGACAAAGAAACAGATTTTATAATGGCTATGGATAATTATACATTGAATTTATACCTTGATAAATTGCGTCAGGATGAAATATTTAACAAGATAAAGGTTGAAGATAAAGAAATAGAAGACTATTATCAGGAGCAAACAAAGAAGAAAGAGGAAGAAAAGAAAGAGGCCCATAAAGCGGCTGATAAAGAGAAAGCTGATAAAGAAAAGCCTGAAAAAGAAAAGGTAGATGCGTCAAAGGAAGATGCAAAGAAAGAAGCCGATACCTCAGATAAAAAAGAAGAGACTCCGAAGATGTCGGCCAGAGACAGGGAAGCGATTAGAAAGGGTTTTTTTGACATGAAATCGCGGGCAAGGGAGAAGGAGTATTTTGATGAACTTAAAAAAAAGGCAAAGGTGAAAATAGAGACGGAGATTTTAAATGCATTATCCCGCGATAAAACTGAACTTTTTAGCAAAGTTGTTGCAGATGTGAATGGCGAATCCATATTAGGTATAGATGTGTTGCGAGAGTTGAATGTTTCTAAGACACAGGATGATGATGCAAAAAAGAATATCATTGAAAGGCTTATCCTCTATAAGATTCTTGATCAGGAGGCGATAAACAGAGGTTACGAAGATGATGAAGGGATCAAGTCCAAGACAAAGAAATATATGGAACAGCAACTTATAGAGCAGTTCAAGAGAAAGGCTGTCCTTCCTGCAATAAAAGTTGACGAGGCGGATATTTTGGGATATTATAAGGTAAACCAGGAAAAATACAAGGAGTCCGACAGGGTAAGCTTAAGGATGATACATTTGATGAATGAGGATGAGGCAAAGGCTATATTTGATGACATTAAAAAAGGCGGTGATTTTTCATATCTTGCAAGAGAAAAATCAGTTGACCCTTCCAGAGATAAAGGCGGTGATATTGGTTGGGTGCCGACAAACCAGATCTCAGATGATATTAATAAGGCTATTCATGAAGCAAAGGAAGGCGAGATATTAGGGCCATTTCCATTGCAGGGTGGTTATGCGATTATAGAGTTTCGCGGCCTTGAAAAAGGCGCCTATGTGCCGCTTGATACTGTGCGAAATGAAATAGATATGGCAATCGGCAGGGAAAAGTTTAATGCCACGTTAAATGGGTATGTCAAACGGTTAAGGGAAACTGTGCCGATAGAAATAGATCAGAAAGAACTTGACAGGATGCAGGGCAGGTAAGCCTTGCGGCAATTTAGCGACAACGTATCGGGAGGGAAAAGATTGAAGTCTATTCGCTTTTTGTTGTTGGTAACCCTTGTGGCGGCTTTGGCGCTGACCGGTTGTATGCCGAGGGTAGTCAGAAAGTCTTGTGCAGAGTGCCACCAGAAGGAGATGTTGAAATATAAGGAGGGGAAACTCCACAAGCCTCTCGCCGACAACAAATGCGAAGATTGTCACATACCGCACGGCCTTATCGGGGCGTTAAAACTAAAGGAGAAAGATGCAAAACTCTGCTATCAGTGCCACGAAAAGGACAGGCCAAAACTTGAAAAGGCGCCTCTACATACACCATTAACGCAAGGTGTATGCCTCAAATGTCATAATCCACATTCTTCAAAGTTAAAGGGGCTTGCAAGGATATCAGGAAATGACTTGTGCTATCTTTGCCATGCAAAGGAACCTTTTACAAAAAAGACCGTGCACAAGGCAGTTACAGATGGCTGCGATAACTGCCACAATCCCCATTCTTCGGAGCATGGCTATAACCTGCTTGATAAAGGCAACAAGTTATGCGAAAAGTGCCATGATGTAAATGCCACAAAATTTACAGATGCGCACTTTAATTACAAGGTGGCAGGAACTAACTGTCTTTCATGTCATACCCCACATTCCTCATCAGGAGATAAACTTGTAAGAGAATATACTCATGGACCATTCGGCCAGAGAAAATGCAGCGATTGTCATAATCCTACTGATTCAAAAGAACCGTTAAAAACAAGGCTTAAGGCTGATAAACTTTGTTATAGTTGTCATACCGGCCAGGAAAATGGGTTTAAAAAGATGCATATCCATTCGCCTGTTCTCAAAGGAGATTGCACGGTTTGCCACAGCCCTCACGCATCTGACCAAAAGAATGAACTTTTAATAGCGGAAAAACCGCTCTGCTATAGTTGTCACAAAGATACAGAAAAGAAACATGCGAAGAAATTTACCCATACTGCAATAGCAAAGGGAAACTGCTCCGGATGCCATGAGCCGCATGCCTCAGACAATAAAGATGTGCTCAGAGCAGTTGGCGCAGAACTTTGTTATAAGTGTCATAATAAGGATGGCTTTGTTAAGGCAGTAACGCATGCCCCTGTTGCTCAGGATAGTTGTTTGCCGTGCCATGATGCGCATGCATCAGACTATAAATTTGAGTTGGTTTCACCGCTTGGAGATCTGTGTTATAGCTGCCACAGCCTGGAGAAAAAGAAATTTGATAAGGTAACAAGGCACCCCAAGGTGAGAGAAGGCGCATGCACTGCCTGCCACAATCCGCATGCAACCGAGACAAAAAAGCTTACCTTGCTAAAGCAAGAGGAGTTATGCTTTAAATGCCATTCCTCTTTGCTAAAGAATATAAATTCAGAAGGAGATGGAAGCCACCCTGTCTTTAAGGAAGGTAAATGCCTCAGTTGTCATGATGCGCATGCCAGCAATAACATAAAACAATTGATAGAAGAAGGCGGAAGGCTTTGTTATGGCTGTCATAAAGACACCAAGATTGGTTTTCAGATTGCAAAATATCCGCATAAGCCGGCGCTTAATGAAAAATGTGTCGCCTGCCACAGGCCGCACGGCAGCAAAATAAAGGGTCTTTTGCCGCGGCCGCTCAAAAGCCTGTGTCTTTCCTGCCATTCCGAATTTGAGAAAAGTTTAAAGGAAAAGGATATTGTTACCCATAAGCCTGTTACAGACGGAGATTGCCAGAAATGCCATTCTGCGCACTACGCAAATGAGAGAGGGTTGCTGATTGCTAAAGGAGATACGCTCTGTAATACATGCCACGCAAATCAGGATGATGCAAAATTTATGAAAGCGCATGGTAATATCTCTATAAAAGGCGCTGACTGCCTCGGCTGCCATGAGCCTCATGCAGGCAAGGATAAGAGGCTTTTACATAAGACAATGCATGCCCCTTTTGAAAAAGGTGAATGCGACAGGTGCCATAAAAAACTTTAAGAGAGGCAAGGAGTCAAGGTTGAGAATTAAATCAGGAAAAGAAATTTTCTCAACCTTAGCCTAAACCATGAAGGAGAAACTGAAGAAATGAAACCCTCTCATCGCTTACTGCTAACCGCTTGTTGTCTACTGTTTATTGTTGCTTGCCTTCAGCCGGCGGCGCTCTATGCAAAGGCTGTTAAGGATACCAAAGGACTTTGCCTCGAATGCCACTCAAAAAAAGTGGATGAATTGACTAAGAAGGCAACGGTGCATCAACCTGTTAAGGACGGTAAATGCACATGGTGTCACAACCCTCATACATCAAAGCACCCTGGCCTTTTAGCATATACAGGCGGAGATCTCTGTTACAACTGCCATGACC
This sequence comes from Deltaproteobacteria bacterium, assembly GCA_016234985.1. GTDB lineage: Bacteria > Desulfobacterota > GWC2-55-46 > UBA9637 > UBA9637 > JACRNJ01. The sequence continues at coordinate 262 of JACRNK010000110.1, read as the reverse complement.
GGAAAAAAGGCTTCACAGATGCGATTGTGCACAAGCCTGTTGAAGAAGGAAACTGTCTTTCCTGTCATAATGCGCACTCATCAGATAGAAAAGGCTTGTTGAAAAAGGCAGAAGGAGAAACATGTTTTTCATGTCATCCAAGAGAAGGCGTAATAGCCAAGAAGAATGTTCATCCTGAAGTAAAAAAAGGAAGATGCACAGCCTGTCATAGTCCGCATTCATCTGACAGAGAAGGTTTGCTGCTCAAAGATAAAAAGAGTCT